>JAYTOS010000220.1:0-4968 GCA_043747705.1 Bacteroidota bacterium | reverse complement strand
AGAAATTGCTGAACAGAAAGGCAATCATACAGTTCCCGGCAGAAGAAATCAATTCGCGGAACGAAGTGTTGAGGAAAACCTGTCTTTATTTACAAATATGCGCGCCGGTAAATATGCAGATGGCTCTAAGGTATTACGGGTTAGGATAGACATGTCATCGCCGAATATGCTATTGCGGGATCCGATCATTTATCGTATCAAGCATGCCCATCATCATCGCACTGCGGATACCTGGTGCATTTACCCGATGTATGATTTTGCACACGGACAAAGTGATGCCATTGAAAAAATAACCCATTCTATCTGTACCCTGGAATTTATCCCGCACCGCGATCTGTATGACTGGTGTATTGAAAAACTGGGCATTTTTCCTTCCCGTCAGTATGAATTTGCACGTTTAAACATGACTTATACCATCATGAGTAAACGAAAATTGTTGCAGCTGGTTAATGAAGGGCATGTGAATGGATGGGATGATCCGCGTATGTCAACCATCAGCGGTATGCGGCGGCGTGGTTATACTGCAGAGAGTATACGTGAGTTTTGTGACCGTATCGGGATAGCAAAAAGAGAAAACCTGATTGATGTTAGTTTATTGGAATTCTGTGTACGCGAACACCTGAATAAAATTGCTTTGCGAAGGATGGTTGTATTTGATCCTTTGAAAGTGCTGATCACCAATTATCCCGATTCAACTGAATTATTGCCGAGTGAGAATAACCCTGAAGACCATAGTGCCGGTTCCCGTGAAATTCCATTTAGTAAAGAATTATATATTGAACGGGAAGACTTCATGGAAGTAGCCCCTAAAAAATATTTTCGCCTCGCACCGGGGCAAATGGTACGTTTGAAAAGTGCGTATATCATACAATGCAATGAAGTTGTGAAAGATGCAGACGGAAATATAACGGAAGTACGTTGTACCTATATCCCTGAAAGTAAAAGCGGTTCTGATACATCGGGTATCAATGTAAAAGGAACTTTGCATTGGATAAGTGTGGCACATGCAGTGACTGCTGAGGTACGTTTGTATGAACGTTTATTTAAAGTGGAGGATGTGGGAAATGCGGAAGGTGATTTTAAAGACCATATTAATTCGGATTCATTGCACGTGATACAAAATGCGTATGCCGAACCCGCTTTAAAAAATGATAAAATGGATGACCGCTACCAGTTTATCCGAAAAGGTTATTTTCATTTAGATAGAGACAGCACTGCCGATAAACTGGTTTTCAACAGAACGGTCACTTTAAAAGATGCCTGGGCGAAGGAAGTGAAGAGGGGGGGGTAGATGCTGGATACTTGATGCTGGATATTGATGCTGGATCCTTGGTTGCTGCGTGGGGTAGGGTGTTTAGTTTTTTATATTTAATGCTGTAGTAAAATCTGCAGCATTTTATTTATACGAATACATGGATTTATTAAAGGAATTTAAAAATAACTGGCATAAGCAATTCGGCCAACTGTCAACTTCCAACTGTCGGCTGCTGTTGGCTGTGAGCGGGGGCGTAGACAGTGTTGTATTGGTTGATTTGATAGCCCGGGCAGGCTTTACTTTTCAGATTGCCCATTGCAATTTTCAATTAAGGGGCGTGGAAAGTGAACGTGATGAGGTTTTTGTAAGATCATTAGGTAACAAGTATGAGAAAGAAGTATTAGTAAAACGGTTCGATACCAGGCAATATGTTTCTGAAAAAAAATGTTCCATACAGGAAGCGGCAAGGGAACTGAGATATGCCTGGTTCAAGGCGATAGTTGACAGTTGGCAAGTAACAGATGCCAGAAAGGAAACCGATTCTGTTAACGTTCAACTATCATCTACCAACTTTATTGTTACAGCACATCATGCAGATGATAATATTGAAACGATGTTAATGCGTTTTTTCCGTGGAACCGGTATCAAGGGATTGATTGGTATCCAGCCATTATTGAAAGAACAAAGATTAATCAGGCCCTTATTGCATTTCCGGAAAACAGATCTGCTGGAATATGCTGCTGCCAACGAGCTTCAATTCGTTGAAGATTCTTCCAATGCATCGGATAAATACACCCGTAATTTTTTCCGTAACCAGTTATTGCCGCAGATAAAAGAAGTGTTCCCGCAGGTAGAAGAAAACTTGCTAAATAATATAATGCGTTTTAATGAAGTGATGCAATTATACAGCCAATCCGTTGGGTTGCATATTACAAAACTGGTTGAGAAAAAAGGCGTGGAGGTACATATCCCCGTATTGAAATGGAAAAAAATAAATCCATTGCATACCCTCACCTGGGAACTGATTAAGCCTTATGGTTTTACTGCCCCGCAAACAATAGAAGTGATTAAGTTACTGGATGCTGAGAATGGCAGTTATATTGGTTCATCCACACACCGCATTATCCGCAACCGCAACTGGATGATTATTTCGCCCAATGAAGAAGAAACTGCGCAGTATATCCTTATTGAAGCAGGAGATGATACAATGTTATTTGAAAATGGGTCATTAGAAATAAGAAATTCGTTAAGCACGGCACCGGATAAAATTCAAAATAATCTTTCTGAAGCTTTTCTTAATGCGGATGAAATTAAATTTCCCTTGTTATTGCGCAAATGGAAACAGGGCGATTATTTTTATCCATTGGGTATGCAAAAGAAAAAGAAGGTCAACCGTTTTTTGATTGATCAGAAACTATCCAGGGTAGAAAAAGAAAAAACGTGGGTGCTCGAAAGCAATAAAAAAATCCTCTGGATTGTGGGTCATCGGATTGACGACCGATTTAAAATCACCGGTCAATCTAAAACAATGCTGCATATTACCTACCGAAATAACCGGATACTTCATTAATAAAGCTTTCTACAGGCCTGAAACTACTCAGTAACTGGCAGGCAACAGCAAAGAAAACAATGCCATACACAGCCCCCCAGATATGTGCGGAGTGATTAATATTTCCCCTGCCTTTTTTGGCCAGGTAAACTGAAACCAATAAATACAAAGGCCCAAACACGAAAGCGGGAATATTAACAGGTATGGGAAAGATGCTCATACCCATGGTTGGGTTTAAAAATATGCCAATGAAAATCACCGCAGAAACCGCACCCGATGCTCCCAGGCTCCGGTAATGATAATTATTCTTATGCTGTAAATAAGTAGGCAGCAGGCAAACGGCAAGCGAAGAAATATATAAAACGATGTAGAGTGCCTTACCTGTTCCGGGAAATATTTCTGTAAAAGCACGTTCTACCATATCACCAAAGAGATAAAAAGTGTACATATTAAACGCCAGGTGCATGAAATCGGCATGAATAAAACCACAGGTGATAAAACGGTACCATTGGTTCCGGTTAGTGATGGCGGGAGGATAAAAAATAAGGTCCTCCGTAATCTTCTCATTGGAAAAAGCAGTGAAGGAAACAATACAGGTAAGCAACAAAATAATGATGGTGATAGTGATAATCATACCTGCAATTTAAATATTTCCCGACTTCCACTTCAAAATAAAAAATAAACAGACGCTGCTACTGCTGTTGGTCGCAGACCAACAGGTAATGTTAATCGTGATGGTATTTCTAATTCCGAAGAATGGTACATGGCGATAGACCTGTTTGGCTTACCACCGATATTGATCGCCGAGGTGAGGCGACTAACAACGGCTGAAAAATGAATATTTTTGTCATAACCGGTTATAAAGTGTATTTTGTTTATACACATACAGAATGATTTATAACTAACATGAGAGTATAGTCGTATATAAATATTTTATGATAAAATATAGTTTAGTTTTTTTTTTATTTTTCTATTGTAGTAGTATTTTAAGTCAAGAGCTTAAACTTGAATTACGACTAAAAAATAGTCAGCCTGAATTCCTATATTTGACTTTTTTTGAAAGAGGGGTAAGTATTAAGGATACTTTCCAAAAAAAAGACAATGGCTATTATTATCTGTCTTCAACAAAAATTAAAAGCCCCCAGGTTATCAGGATTTCTTCGTCAAGTGTAACCATTACGGATATTTTTGTTGCTCCTGGATATGATCTTTTAATTTCAGGAGATGCAAGTGATGATTTTTATCAGTTAAATAAAAACATTCATATTTCTGGCATTGGTCAGAAAGCCAATTTGTATAATCATATGCGTGATTCATTATGGGAAACAAGACCTATTAAGGGGCTTTCACCATATGGAAAAAATGAGAAAACCTTCCTAAATAGTCTTACTGCTATGAGACTGTTAACAGATACTCTGTTGCAGAAATACCTTCTTCTTGATGCCCATGACAGTGCGCATCTTTTTTTTGTAAATTTAAAAAAAATTGATAATAAATATGATCAGATAGGATATTTGTTAGGATTTGCAAAGAATTTCAATGAAGATTATAAATATAGCAAGCAAATATTAGAGAACTATGCTCATTTTGATTTAGCAAAAGATTTAAATGACTCACTATTAATTTCCGAATCATTTAGAAGTTTTATTACCTATCATTATATTAATTTTATTGTCAATCAGGAAAATCAAACTGACTCTGGAAAGCATAACCAATTATTTACTAGGGTTGATGTTGCTAATAAAATATATTCTGGCGATGTTAAGCAGTATGCACTAAGTAACATCTTAGATAAGATCGTAAGTTCAATAACAAATATTGATGAGTTAAAGAGTATAAAAAATAATTTTTTTCAACGAGTAAACTATTTATCCTCAAACACCGCCAAAAAAGATCGTATTCTCTATTATAATTTTCGAGAAATAGAATTGAATTCTTTTGTTGTTGGGGAAGATGCTCCCATATTCAGAGGAACTGATATCAAAGGTAAACATTATAATTCGAGACAGTTTATCTCAAAGGTTTTGTATATCGATCTATGGGGAACCTGGTGTGGGGCATGCTTATGTAAGTACCCCTTATTTCAGACAGTCACTCTTTAGAGTTTAATCATTTTTAATAAGGTTCATTTTCCATTCAAAGGGTGTCATATTTCCTAGGGATT
>JAYTOS010000219.1:0-1746 GCA_043747705.1 Bacteroidota bacterium | reverse complement strand
ATTGAATGCGATTGACAGGATATACATTGACATGGGTGATAAATTAGTTTTCCTGAGAACTTTTAACAAAGAAAACAATGTGCTTGCAATACAAAGAGGCAGGGAGATGGTTGATACCAAGGTATCTAAAAAATTGAATGGATTTTAGTGTAAATGCAATTAAATAGTGAGAATGAAAATGTATGTAAGAATAATAGCCGTAATAATAATGGCAGTAATAATGCCCAATATACTTTTTGCCCAGAGTGGCGGATTTGCTGGTGATATTAAAAGCCTGCACCAGGTTTTAGAACAGTTATATACAGAGATGCTGCCTTTGTGCAGCAAGCTGATTGGTGTAGGCCGTGGTATAGCAGGTTTTGCAGCCACTTGGTATATTGCCAGTTGTGTATGGCGGCATATCGCTAATGCGGAACCAATAGATTTCTATCCTTTGTTCCGGCCTTTTGTTTTGGGCTTTGCTGTTATTATTTTCCCTTCTGTCATAGCCATGATTAATGGTGTTATGAATCCAACAGTAACTGGAACGGCGGCGATGGTAATGATTCAAATAAAGCCATTGAAGTTTTATTACAGAAGAAAGAAGAAGCAATCAAAAAAACAGATGTATGGAAAATGTATGTGGGGGAAACAGGTAGTGGCGATAGGGACAAATGGTATAAATATACCCATCCAGATGATGCTCCTTCCGATGAAGGATTCTTTGCCAGTGTAGGAAATGATATAAGATTTGCAATGGCCAAAGCTTCCTACAACTTTCGCAATTCCATTAAACAATGGATGAGTGAAGTATTGAGGGTATTGTTTGAAGCAGCATCACTCTGCATCAATACAATCCGAACGTTTTACTTAATTGTGCTTGCCATATTAGGTCCACTTGTTTTTGGCATAGCAGTCTTCGATGGGTTTCAACACACGTTAACTGTATGGATAGCGAGGTATATCAATATTTTTCTTTGGCTGCCGGTTTCTAATATCTTCGGAAGCATCATTGGTAAGATTCAGGAAAATATGTTGAAGGTAGATATTGCCCAGGTCCAAGACTATGGCGATAGTTTCTTTTCTCCCACGGATACTGCTTACTTAATTTTTATGATTATTGGTATCGTTGGATACTTCACAGTGCCCAGCGTTGCCAATTATATTGTTCATGCCGGTGGTGGAAATACATTGCTTTATAAGGTGACAAGCTTAACCTCAAATAGTTCCAGAAATATTATAAATACAGCTTCGTCAGGTGCCGGTATGATGGCTGATTCATTTGGTAATGGTAAATCAAATACATCTGGCAGTATGGCTTCCAATGGTGTAAGCACTGGCTATTTTAATGAAGGCGGTGGCAATAAATCAAATGGATATATGCAGGATAAATTATCAGGAAAATTGTAAGCTATGTTTAAAGAAACAAAAAATATTGATTCATCATTCAGGCACATTAAAATATTCACATTTCTTGTTGTAGCAGGATGCTTTTTGCTATGCGGTTTTGTGTTGTATAAAAGTTATGAATTATCTGCAAGGGTACAGGATAAAATATACATACTGGCCGGTGATCAGGCCATGGAAGCCTTTGCCTCTAAAAGAAAAGACAACGTATTAGTGGAAGCTAAGAGCCATATCAGTCTATTTCATATCTACTTCTTCACGCTTGACCCGGATGATAAAGTGATAGAAAAAAATATTTCAAAGGCGCTGTATATGGCAGATGCTTCGGCAAAAAAGCAATACAATAATCTAAAAGAAACA
>JAYTOS010000218.1:0-2754 GCA_043747705.1 Bacteroidota bacterium | reverse complement strand
GGTTTTTATTCAATATCTTACAAATCCTTTGGAAAATGCCCTGTAGTATAAAAGTTTACTGAAATCTAATTTGCTGCGTACAAGAAAATAACTATTTTGTATTCCCTTTTTAATTCCTGAAAGAATGTTTTGCTTTTGCAACACTTTTTTCAGTAGAATTGCGGAGACAAATTTTTAAACCAACTGTAATTTTTTAAACCAAAAATCAATTGAATCATGGCTGAAACAAAACCCACTGCAAGTACTGTTACAAAAAGTACATCTTCTGCACAACCAAAGAAGAGCGGTAACTCGATTTCATGGATTGCCCCACTTTCTTGTATCATTCTCGGTTATGTCATCTGGCGTTTTGTATTGGGTGCCCCGAGTAATTTTACACAACCTGATGTGAATGGTGGTTTTTGGCCACAACACAAAGGGCCTAAAGCAGGGATAAGTAAAATGTATGAGGGCGGTATCATTGTACCGTTACTGATCGGTTTATTCTTAACAGTTGTCACTTTCTGTATTGAAAGATTATTGACTGTATCGAAAGCTGCAGGTACCGGAAGTATTGCTGAATTTGTTCGCAGTGTACAGTTTCACCTGGCCAACAAAGAGGTAGATAAAGCTTTGGCTGCCTGCGACAAACAAAAAGGATCTGTTGGTAACGTAATGAAAGCAGGTCTTAAAAAGTACAAAGAAATGATTACCAATACAGAATTGGTAACCGAGCAAAAAGTATTGAATATCCAGAAAGAAGTGGAAGAAGCCACTGCCCTTGAACTTCCTATGCTGGAAAAGAACCTGGTATTCTTATCAACTATCGCATCAGTAGCAACCCTGTTGGGTCTGTTGGGTACGGTATTGGGTATGATTAAATCGTTCTCTGCCCTCGGCGACGAAGGTGGTGGAGATGCAGCCCGTGAGTTGTCTAAAGGTATTTCTGAAGCCTTGTTTAACACGGCTTTGGGTATCGGTACTTCCGCGGTAGCCATCATTATGTACAACGTATTTACTACCCGTATTGATGGAATTACGTATGGTATTGACGAATCAGGTTTCACGTTAACACAAAGCTTCGCTGCCAACTACAAATAATCACTGATTTTTTGTGGAAAGGAGTATGTTTTGAATCTTATAATGTGAAATATTAAATAAATAACAATGGGCAGAGCCAAATTACCCCGTAAGAGTACCGTCATTGACATGACAGCGATGTGCGACGTGGCCTTTCTGTTGTTGTCATTCTTTATCCTGACAACGAAATTCAAGCCTTCAGAGGCAATCGCTGTTACCACGCCCAAATCGGTTGCCGCTAAAGTGGCCCCGACAAAAGATATCGTGGAGATAATCATTGACAAAGACGGTAAGGTATTTCTTATAATGGATGACGAATCAGTAAAAGAAACGATAGCCAATACGCTGAACAGCACAAAGAACCTTGGTTTAAATGTAAATGCATTTAAGAAAGCACAGTTCTTCGGCGCACCTTTCGGCAGCCTTGCATCTTTTCTGGCAATTCCGGAAGACCAGCGTAAAGGGAATTTATTACCCGGTATCCCGGTAAAAGATTCATCCAATAATGAACTAACTACCTGGATGAGTCTGGTAGCGAACGCTTACCAGGGGAAGAAGCCAAATCTTTTATTAAAAGGGGATAACCTGGCTAAATACCCTGCTTTTAAAAGTGTTATTAATGCTTTCAAAAAGAATGATTTCCTGAAATTTCAGATGGTTACCAACCCGGAAAGTGTTCCGGTGGGAACCGATCTTTGGAAGAAATCACAGTCAGGAGAGAAGAGAGCTGAGTAGCAATACCAAGTAAACAAATCACTAACGAAAACTAAATTCTACCGATATGGCAGAAATGGATACCTCGAGTGGCGGCGGCCATAAAAAAGGCCCCGGGGTCAAAAAAGGGAAGAAACTATCTACCCGTGTTGACCTGACGCCCATGGTGGACCTGGGCTTCCTGCTCATCACGTTTTTCATCTTTACCACAACGATGAGTCAGGCCACAGCTATGCGCCTCATTTTACCGAAAGATGCCGATAAGCCGGAGGATCAGAATAAGGCGAAAGAGTCGGGCGTAATAACCCTGCTTTTAGGAAAAGATAATAATGTCTTTTACTATGAAGGAAGCCTGGATAATACCGCTTCTAATTTTAAATCGTCTAATTTCCACGATATCCGCACGGTACTGATGGATAAGAAACAACGTACACCTGAAACCGACCTGGTGGTCGTGATAAAACCATCAGATGAGTGTACATATAAGAACGTGGTTGACATTTTAGATGAGATGACCATAAACATTTTAAAACGTTATGCTTTGGTTGATATTTCCAGCATTGAAGCGCAGCTGGTAGCTAAATCAGAGGAGAATGCGGCTGCAGCATCGGCAAAAAATTAATTATGGAATTTTCATCATTAGCATCTAATTACAAAAGACACATACAATGGATATAAACAAAATTTTATCCGCAGATATTCTCGATATTCTTTTTGATGGCAGAAATAAAGAATATGGTGCGTATGAACTGCGTAAAAGCTATAACAGGCGTATTCGTAACGCTTTAATAGGTACGTTCCTTATATGTGCATTGCTGCTTACCGCTTCTATTATTGCGAATTCTGCAGGCAAAACAAAAAAAGAGCTTGTAGTGCAGGATGTATCATTAGAAAACATGAAACAGGAAGAGAAAAAACCTGAGCCTCCTCCACCGCCACCGCCACCAAAACAGGAACCTCCCAAGGTTGAGATCACTAAAT
>JAYTOS010000217.1:0-1451 GCA_043747705.1 Bacteroidota bacterium | reverse complement strand
GGGCTGCCTGGCGCAATAGTTGGTGCTGTATAATTGGTGCTTGCAGCAGTTGCCGCAGAGAATGTTCCTCCGCAAGAAGATGTCCATTGATAGGTAAGTGCGCTACCGGTGGCCGAACTTGCAGATATGCTAAGGGCTGTTGTACCGGCATTGTTGATACTTGATGGTGGTGTAGTATTGTTTACGATTGTAGCTCCTTTTTTGGTAGGTGCATCAAAAGAGAAATTAAGCATGGCACGCTCCGCAGAAACGTCATCAACTGTTCCTGTATTAATTCTATCCCCTCCTTCATACATTACTTTTCCGCGATTGGTGTCGCCAAATGGATAGCCATACGCAATTTTTGCGGCTTTTCCGGGCGAAATTGGTGCTGTCCCAAGACCTCCGTTTGCAATGGACAAGTTGGGATGGGTTGGATCCCAAACAGAAACTGTTGTGGTTGCCCGCCATCCGCCAGAGTTTGGCAAATAAGTACGTTCAGACCCGTTTTGGGTTGCCAAATCCATATTTCCTAAAAACTGCATGGGCGCATCAGTTGGATTAGAATAGCTATATGGCCCTGTTCCTGGAAGGTGACCCACCGTAAGTGCGCCAAATGCGGCAATTCCGTTGGCATAAGGCAAAAGGGATGGCTGGGGTAGATTTGCCAAAAAGTTCATTCTTTTTACAGGAATAGCAAGGCCGTCATTAAGGGATTCAAAAACCGATACGGCGTGACATGCCATCCATATCCAACCGGCACTACCACCGCTTGCCAATGAGTTGTTCCAATCCCACAAAATACCATGCACCGTCCATGTAGGGTCTGCGTGTGGCAGTATAAACAAGTCGTCACAAGATGTGATTTGTACAGGTTGTGCTAATGTGTTTGTGCTAATTCGATAGCCTGCTAATGGGATTCCAGCATTGTCGAGGATTGGCGTGGCTTTGGCGGCGTTTGGCCCATCTACTACCCAACGTGGAAACTCTATTAATTCTTTATAAAAAGGAACTGTTACGTCTGTCAAAGTGGTGTATGTAACCACCAAGGCGTTTACAGCGTTTAAGGCTTTATAAGCAGCAATAGCGTTTTTGATGGTAGTTGAAGCATATTTTTTTTCGATAATAAAAACACTTCCTTTAAATCCGTTTCCGTCAACGGTAAAATCTATTCCGTCTCTCACTTTGGCTGGGTTGATAGACCAAATTATTGGTATTTTTTGGTCTTTTATTAAGGTATAAACCAAGCCATAAGGCCTTAATCCATTTCCGATAGATTGTGGCAAAACCCCCATATTGATCAAGATAGAGCCCGCGGGAATCAGCCTTGTGGTTTGTGCGGCTGAGACAAAACAGACCAATAATAAAAGGGACAGCAAATATTTTTTTAAAACACGAGCAAATAAAGTAGTTTTTTTCATGGTGAGATTGGTATAAAATGAGCTATATATATTGGTTAGAAAAAAACTTAT
>JAYTOS010000216.1:0-1396 GCA_043747705.1 Bacteroidota bacterium | reverse complement strand
CATTAAATTCTCAATTACAGAAAAAGGCTTACGGGCAGCGATGCAAACCCATATGCAACCGGAGAAAGAACTACAGGTCTCATTCAAAGAAGAGATCGTTACTAAATAGTTTTGGGGTGTGCCGGTATACCTTTTAAAAATTATCTTACCATTCCGTGGCAAATACGATTTTTGTTTCTGGGGGACGATCCCGTTATCCAAAGAATGAATGTATTTTCTCATAGAAAATATTGTTTCTTTGCAGGGTTCATTATAAAAACCATTTTCATGCTCCCTAAGTTCAAGCGTATCCTCCTTAAATTATCCGGCGAAGCCTTATTGGGCGACCAGCGTAATGGCGACCCTTTTAATCCCAAGATCATTGAACAGTATGCACACGACATTAAATTAGTTACAGATATGGGTGTGCAGGTGGCCATTGTGATTGGCGGGGGAAATATTTACAGGGGTATGAACGAGGCTGATAGCGGTATTGAAAGGGCTCATGGCGACTATATGGGTATGCTGGCCACGGTAATTAATGCCATGGCTATGCAGGCCATGCTCGAAAAAATAGGGGTGTATACCCGTTTGCAAAGTGCTATTAATATGGAGCAGGTGGCTGAACCTTATATCCGCAGAAAAGCATTGCGGCATTTGGAAAAAGGAAGGGTGGTAATATTTGGTGCGGGTACCGGCAACCCCTATTTTACTACAGATACGGCCGGCTCACTTCGTGCTATTGAAATGAAGGCCGATGTGATATTGAAAGGAACAAGGGTAGATGGTGTGTATACGGCGGACCCCGAAAAAGACCCTACCGCGGTTAAATATGATACCATCAGTTTTCAGGAATGTATCAGTAAAAACCTGAAAGTGATGGATATGACCGCTTTTACACTCTGTATGGAGAACAAACTACCCATCATTGTGTTTGATATGAACAAGCCCGGCAACCTGTTGCAGGTGGTTGAAGGCTCCAATGTAGGGACGCTGGTTAGCTGATCATCCGTTTATATAAATTTTTCTATATAATTTATCGGTGTTGGTAATTTCATACAACATGAAAAAATTCTTAGTCATCTGTTTCTGTACGCTCTGCCTCCCGGGCTTTGCACAACAAAGATTATCCCTGACCGATGCCATCAACATCGCATTAAAAAAAAGTTATGATATCCAACTGGCCAAAAACAGCCTGGAGATCAGCAGTATTAATAATAATATAGGTGTGGCCGGTGGGTTACCGCTGGTAAACGTTACGGCTACCGACAATGAGCAGCTTACCAGCATCAACCAGAAGTTCGCCGACCCAACGCGTGATACCAAACGGGATAATGTAGGCTCTAATAATCTGTCGGCAGGTGTTACCGGGAGTATTTTGCTTTTTAACGGATACCGTGTGGTAGCTACCAAAAAA
>JAYTOS010000215.1:0-1355 GCA_043747705.1 Bacteroidota bacterium | reverse complement strand
CGACGACCATACAATACTATTGCTGCTTCTTTCAACTTCAAACAGGCTGGTATTTACTTCATTGGTTGTTGACCATTTGGCAATTACTTTTTTGTTTATTAATTGAGCAGTAAAGCTTACCAGGTTTAGTGGTACCACGCTTAAGCTCCGTACAACAAATTGCCCCATCATGCCTCCATCCTCATGATTGGAAAAATGGCAGTGATACATGAATGGATGAATAGAATCAGCGTAATCATCAAACCTGGCTACAAAAGTTACTGACTCACCTTTTGGCAAATAAACGTCGTCTTTCCATCCAGATTCGTAATTGGCTACCACACCAGAGCTCCTGGAAACAATTTTAAACTGAACATCATGAATATGGAAAGCGTGGCCAAAAATATTGTTGTTAGTAATGGTCCACTTTTCTGTGGTATTTAAATTAATTGTTTTATTAATAGTACCCAACACGAAATTGGTATTATCAAAATAAAATTCAGAAAGCCCAACTCCAGAGCCATTTGTAACCGATACCGTTCTGCTTACAGTTGCATCTGCTGCAGTTAAATAGGTATTATTAGCCAGTGTTGCCGGTACTGCTGTAACTGGATTAGCAGTAGCTGCGCCAACATTGATATGCAATACTGTGAAATCTTTATTATTCAAAAAACTACCATTAAGTCCATGGGAAATATTTTCGCCTCCCGGAAACCCAAATGTTTGATTTGAGTTGTATGCTTTTAAGTCTACACTTGTGCCTACATTGTTGGTGGCCAGGTCTACTAAAATCTCTATACGTTCCCCAACCATTAATTTCACCCTGTTGGTGCCGGTCATAGCAACCGGGGCATTTAACAGGCCTCCGTCATTGGCAATAACATAAAAAGTTCTGTTGTCACTAAATCCTAAATTATATCCCCTTTCAATTTCTGCATTTAATATCCTTAACCTTACGTATTGTTTAGGTAAGGTTACCTGCGCCCTTGTTGTTCCATTGGTTAACATAGAGTCCCCGTATTCGCTTATAGTTCGATTATCCGTAATTGTAAAAGCATTCGATACATCAAAACCCCTGCTTGTTAAAGCAAGCGGAATATCATCTACACCATACGTTCTTGGTAAAGCCAATGCAGCTTCCTGTGCATCTCTTACAATAATAAATCCACCGATTCCTTTGGTGAGATGTGCCATCGTCATGTTATGCAAATGCGGATGATACCAGTAGGTGGATGCATTGTTGTTTACTGTCCAATAGGGCTGCCAAATGGTGCCGGGCGGTATTACCTGGTGGGGCCCTCCATCCATAACAGCAGGCAAATGCATTCCATGCCAGTGGATCGTCGTTGAATCATTCAGCTTATTTTGTACGTTCA
>JAYTOS010000214.1:0-1241 GCA_043747705.1 Bacteroidota bacterium | reverse complement strand
CTCATATTTATCAGCATAAGCAGTAAGTAAACCGCTACGGGAAGCCCAGTCATGTACGCCGTGAATATCTACACCGGCAGCAAAAAGTTTAGAATCTTTAGCCAGTGCTATGGCTGTTAAATAGCCGCCGTAAGAACCACCGTAAATACCAATTTTAGTAGCATCAACAAAGGATTGCTTATGCAGCCATTCACCGGCAGCTTTAATATCCAGGTATTCTGAAGCACCCGCCGGGCCTGCATTTTTGGGTTGATGAAACTCATAACCATATCCAATGCCAAGCCGGTAATTTACTGACAGTACAACAAAACCGAGGCTCGCCAGGTATTGGTTGCTTGCATAAGCATTGCTGTAATAATCAGAGTAGTGCCAGCCCAATAACATTTGCCTTGGCGGCCCCCCATGTACATACACAATAGCTGCCTTTTTACTTGCTCCTCCTGTTGGCAGAAACAAATCCGCATGCACCGTAACACCATCTTCCGATTTAAAAATAACCTGTGTGGGTATTACCAGTTTATCTTTTGGAAAATTGGCTGGCGTTAATGCTTCTCCCAATAATTGAACAGTATTGTTACCACCACTTAATTGCAAAATGGCGGGTAAAGGCGGTTGTTGTGCAGTGGCACAGATGAAGGCAATGGTATTATTATCATTGGTTAAAACAGGTGCCCATTCAAGGCCGCTTCCATTTGTCAGCACCTGCATATCTGCTTTGTCAATGCTTACTTTTGCCGCATGTCTTCTTTCAATATCCAGTTTATCGCTACCGGTATTAGTGCTAAACGTAAGGTATTTTTTATCTGCACTTAACGTGATGTGTTCGCACATAAAACTGCCCGGCGTTAGCAACGTTTCTTTACCGCCACCGGCTGCAATGGAGTACAGGTGGGGCCATCCATCCTGGTAAGATAAAAATATGATCCTGTCATTGGCAGCCCAGTGCAGATTGTAACCACCATCTGTTGTGGGTACAGAGCCACGCAATGTTGCAGGAGCTTTCCATAACAGTGTTGCTTTGCCGGTGGCAACATCGGCAGTATAAATACTCCAGGGAATATGTTTTTTTACCAGCAAAGAATCAGGTGCACCGCCTGCTCCGGGCCTTCTTACAAAAACAATATTTTTACCATCGGGCGACCAATGTGGTACATTATCAAAACAAAAAGAAGGAGCAATCCATCGGATGGGTGTAGTGGCATTGGTGTAAATACCAATGATGGAATGATCTGTACGGCTGG
>JAYTOS010000213.1:0-1251 GCA_043747705.1 Bacteroidota bacterium | reverse complement strand
TTGGTTACTTTCCTCTTTTCGTTCTTCTCCTTCCTGATATTTCACATACCTTCTTATCATATCCTCATTTATACCAACCGTATTCACAAAATATCCTCTTGCCCAAAAATGATTGCCCCAGTATGGCTTCTTTTTCAACACAGGATAACTCTTGAATACTTTTATCGCTGTCTTTCCCTTCACTGTTCCCATATACGTTGATACCGACACTTTGGGCGGTATGCTCACTACCACATGAACATGATCTGACTGCACATTTAGTTCTGCTATTTCACAACCCAACCATTCACTATACATCCGGATATCTCTCTCCATCAGTAACCCTATCTCTCCTGTTAATATCCGGAAACGATACTTCGGAACCCATACAATATGATAATCGCACTTGTATACTACGTGGGACTGCTTCTTATATTTGCTCATCATACAAATTTAAGCATCCGGCATAGCCCCAGGCTCATTACCACCGCCAAAGGCGGTGGATTTTTAAGACAAATTAAATTTCCCAAATGATGGATTAAAAGACTTTTTAAGATCAATGCGATCCTTTATATTTTATTCATCATCATTTACAATAAAATAAAATTACCTACAGATATTTTTTATTTGATTGCAATAACGCTTTCATGGACGGGGTTGGGCTTTATCCTTATCATACTATCTATAAAACTAGTAAATGCGAAATCAGTAACCAAATGGGTAAAAGCAATCACTTTGATTTGTGCGGGAGTCGAAATTGCAGCCTGTTATATAGGACCTGTGGTTTTGTATTTTTTATCAAAAAATACTGATCACGAACTGGAAGTATTAAAGCAATTAATGACTACAGGAAAATGATTTTTTTCTGTACGGCAACTATTGACATCCTGAAATTTCAGTAACTGAATTGATTTTAAACAAAATCAACTACCCCATCATCTTCACCGCCATCTCCTTCATCAACCCTGCATCGGAACTGCCACCATCATGCACACCTACACTGCGGAGATTGTATTGGTGCAATAAGAGAAGTATTTTTTCTACACCGTTGTAATCGTATTTACGGGCAGCACCCAGGTAATCACGAACAAAATAAGGGTTCACCCCCAGTGCTGATGCCACCGATTTTTCATCGGGGCTGGGCACACTGTAGATCATGTATACTTTACTGAAGAAATTGTACAAAGCCGGCAATATCATTTGTATGGGCCCCGCTTTGGGGTTGGCTTCAAAATAACGGATAATGCGTATGGCTTTGGGAAGGTCTTTCTG
>JAYTOS010000212.1:0-2161 GCA_043747705.1 Bacteroidota bacterium | reverse complement strand
AATATGAAAAAAAAAGTCCGCCTCGCATTATTAAAAGCACCTGTGCTCCCTTTTTGTAAAGGGTAGTATCCTTTTTTCCATAACAACATAGCAGGCAATTTATAAATACAATTTTTCTCAGAAATTTCTCATTATTATCAGCTACAAGTCTAATCAGATATTCAGTAGCGCAACGTATTAATTTCTTATTTATTTACGCAATCGTTCCCGGTAACAATACCCTGTAACCAGCTGCAGGAAAAGGTTTTACGTGCTGGTTAGTAGATGATTAAACTAGTAGTGACAAAAGCAGTTACCCATTCAAAAACCAGCCCGCTTTGCCACTTTTGAAGGCATAAATAAGCAGCTTACCGAAATACCGTATTTTTAAAGCTCGGGAGTCTGTCAGGCTACTAAAAGCCACAAAACGTTTACAATGAAGTTCGAAGCTGTAACCATAAAAGATATTGCCAAAGCACTGGGACTGTCCACTTCCACAGTTTCGAGGGCGCTGCGCGACAGCTATGAGATAAGCCCTGAAACCAAGAAACTGGTTCTGGAATATGCCGAAAAGATCAGTTACCGGCCCAACCCTATTGCACTTAGTTTAAAAGAAAAAAGAAGTCGCTCCATCGGCATTATCGTTTGTGAGATAGCCAATAGTTTTTTTTCCCAGATTATTAACGGGATCGAATCCATTGCTTATGATAATGACTATAATGTAATTATTGCACAAAGCCATGAATCTTATGACCGTGAAGTGATCAACGTTCAGTACCTCGCTTCGAGGTCAATTGATGGTTTGCTGGTTTCTGTTTCGTCGGAAACCCAGGACCTGAAACATTTGAAAAACCTACACGACAGAGGTTTCCCGATTGTTTTTTTCGACAGGATTGTAGATGAGATGGATACGCACAAAGTAATCGTTGATAATTTTAAAGGTGCTTATGATGCTACTGAGCACCTGATTAAAAGCGGGTATCAGCATATAGCCAATATTGCAGGATCTGAATACCTGTCAATAACAAAAGAACGGATAAACGGATATCAACAGGCGTTAGCAGATAATCATATTCCTTTTAACCCGTTGTATGTGCAACATTGCCTGCATGGCGGCATGGTATATGATGAAGTAGAAAAATCCCTGAACCAGTTATTGAAACTGAAGAAGAAACCCGATGCGATTTTAGGATGCGCCGATAAGCTCACAACCAATTGCCTGCGGTATTTTAAGAAAAGAAAAATAAAAGTACCGGACGATATTGCATTGGTTGGCTTCTCCAATCTTGATCTTACCGATCTGTTATCACCTTCTTTAACCGTTGTAAGGCAGCCGGCATTTGAAATGGGACAGATAGCTACCGATCTGCTGATCCAGCTGATAGAAAGTAAACGGCCCGTTAAAGATTTTGAGAAACGGGTTTTACCCCCGCAGTTGTTTATCCGGGAATCTTCGGTGAAGCAAAAATAAAATCAGGGGGGAATTGTGAGTGGTGAATAGTGAGTGGTGAATTGTGAGTAAGGAAATGCACCTACAAGATACTCACAATTCACTATTCACCACTCACAATTCACACCACCTTCACCGCCTGCCTGGCGAGTAATTTCCAGCCGCCTTTTTCTTTTTCCCATACCAGGAGCACTTTTAATTTTACCGTGGCGGGTTTGCCGCCATCATTGGTAGTGGCATTTAACAGGTGACGAACGATAGCAATATTATGAGAAAGGGTAATGGTTTGTTCAGATAGTTCAATCGTTACAAAATCCGATTTACCGCTGCCTATATTCTCTACAAATTCGTTTTTGCTTTCAATTTTACCACTTGAGTGGCCATAACTAAGGCTGTCTGCTGCCGCATTGGCCAGTGCGGCCCTGTCGCCATCAATCATGGCTTTACGCAATTTTTCTACTGCGTTAGAAACCGCCTGCTGGTCTCTGGACTGCGCAACAGCTGAAAATGAAATGATGGATATGATCCCTAACAGGTACAGGTATTTCATGGTAAACAATTTTATGAAATACTAATATAGGATATCCAAAGAGTTTTTTGAACGATAAGTACGCAAACGTTATCGGCACTCATCCAGATTACTGCACGCTGATACTGTTTGTTGAAAGGATTTCATTCAGAATATGATATGCCCTAATTTTTACGATCCGGCCGCCAACCCCGTAGGATATT
>JAYTOS010000211.1:0-1092 GCA_043747705.1 Bacteroidota bacterium | reverse complement strand
GCCATCAAGCAGAAGTATCCTGATGCCATCCTGTTGTTTCGGGTGGGTGATTTTTATGAAACTTTTGGGGAAGATGCCATTATTGCGGCTAAGGTTTTGGGGATTACTTTAACTAAAAGAAATAACGGCGCAGCTTCATCCAGCGAACTGGCCGGGTTCCCACACCATGCCCTGGATACTTACCTGCATAAACTGGTTAAAGCCGGTTACAGGGTTGCTATCTGTGATCAATTAGAAGACCCTAAGACCGTAAAAGGAATTGTAAAGCGTGGGGTAACAGAAATGGTCACCCCGGGTATTGCCACCAACGATAAATTACTGGAACACAATAGCAATAATTTTTTAGCCGCCATTCATTTTACAGAGAATGAAATTGGTATCGCTTTCCTTGATATTTCTACGGGTGAATTTTTTATTGCAGAAGGCAATGAAGAATATATTGATAAACTGCTGCAGAGTTTAAAACCTGCGGAGATCATTTTCCAGCGCAGTTACCAGAAACATTTTAAAGAAGTGTTCGGTGCCAAGTTCTACACGTACACGATGGAGAGCTGGATATTTGACGAAGCTTTTGCCACTGAAAATTTACTAAAGCATTTTCAAACACATTCGCTCAAAGGATATGGTATTGAAGGCATGCACCATGGCATAACTGCTGCCGGCGCTGTTTTATATTATCTGAAAGAAACCGAACACCCCAACCTGCAACACATCACTTCCGTACAAAGAATGGAACGGGAAGATTTTTTATGGATGGACCGGTTTACTATACGCAATTTAGAATTACTGACTGCCGGGATTGACAATGGCAACAGCTTGCTCAAAGTATTAGACAATACCGTTAGCCCGATGGGTGCACGTTTGATGAGGAGATGGATGATCTTTCCATTGAAGGATGTGGCAAAGATTAACGAACGGTTAGATGCCGTGGCTTTTCTGATCTTACAAACCGACCTTCGCAAACAATTATCCCATGCCATTAAAATATGCGGGGATATTGAAAGGTTGGTGAGCAAGATTCCGATGAAAAAAATTAATCCGCGGGAAGTCATGCACCTGGCAAAAGGATTGCAGCAGACAGAAATGATTAAA
>JAYTOS010000210.1:0-1055 GCA_043747705.1 Bacteroidota bacterium | reverse complement strand
TTTTATTTGAGCTGCACTGGCTCCAGGGTGTGTGGATGCATATAATGCAACCGCTCCGGTAACATGCGGAGTGGCCATGGATGTTCCACTATAAGAACTATAAGAAGAAGAAATTTTACTCTTATTGGAAACTGGTACGGTTGAATAAATTGCAGAACCAGGTGCACCAATATCAACACGGGTAGCCGCATAATTGGAGAAACTTGAAATGGCTCCAGAACTGGTTATGGAGGCAACCGCTATAATATTATTATTGTCATATCCCGATGGATAGCTCACACTGGTTTCGGTATTTAATCCATCGTTACCTGCTGCAGCAACAAATAAAATATTGGCAGCTTCGGCTCTGGAAATAGCATCCTGCAATGCCTGAGAAAATCCACCACCGCCCCAGGAATTATTGGTAGCAACTATATTTAATCCATCCTTTATTTTAAGATCTGTAAAATAGTCAACGGCTTTAATAGCGTTGGCAGTAGTGCCACCACGACGGCCTAAAAATTTTGCAGAGAGCAAAGTTACATTCCAGTTTACACCAGCAACACCAATACTGTTACCGCCTTTGGCACCAATCGTTCCCGATACATGGGTGCCGTGGTCATCGCCAACTCCATCAAAAGTGGTATTGTCGTTGGCATCAAAATCCCAACCGGTTTTATCATCTACAAAGCCATTGCCATCATCATCTAGATTATTGCCAGCAATCTCGTACGGGTTTCCAAAATTGCCCAAGTCTTCATGAGCAAACATGGCTCCTTCATCAATTACCCCGATATAAACCGATGCAGAACCGGTATGGCCATTTGCCCATGCAGTACCCGCCTGGCATCCATATTGGTTGGAAGGAGAAGTGGCACTGCCATACATGCCCCAAAGCGAACCATTGGTATAATAACTGTCGTTTGAAACCAAGCTGTGATGATAAATAAAATTGGGTTCGGCATATTCAATGGCTGCATCCGATTTTAAATTTCTAACCGCATCTAAAACTGCAAGGGGCGTATTGATAAGGTAAACGCCATTATTATCTCCGGCCCGAAGCATGGCCTTTGTAA
>JAYTOS010000209.1:0-5861 GCA_043747705.1 Bacteroidota bacterium | reverse complement strand
CTGGAAGATGTCCGCAAAGAATACCCGGGGCATAAAATTCTGGTAACATTCTTCTCACCTTCGGGCTATGAAGTCAGGAAAAATGAGAAAGTTGCCGACCATATTTTTTACCTGCCCATGGATTCCCCTTCCCATGCAACCCGCTTTTTAAATATTGTTCAGCCATCACTCATTATATTTATCAAATACGAATTCTGGTATTATTATTTACATGAAGCCAGCCAAAGAAATATCCCTTTGTTATTAATCTCAGGTATTTTCAGGAAAGAACAGGTATTTTTTTCATGGTACGGCGGTTTATACAGAAAGATGCTTTCTTTTTTTACTTACCTGTTTGTTCAAAATACATCCTCAGTTGAATTATTACAAAGCATTGGGTTTGATGAACAGGTGATACTTAGTGGCGATACCCGTTTTGACAGGGTAATTGAAATTGCCAAACGTTTTAAACCATTACCCGCAATAGATCATTTTTGCAAAGATCGGTCAACCATTGTTGCAGGAAGTACCTGGACAGAAGATGATGAAGAGCTGGATCATTTTGCGAATACCAATCTATCCGTAAAATGCATCATTGCGCCGCACGATATAGAAGCAGAGCGCCTACAGGAGTGTTTATCCTTATACAAGCATTCCATGCTTTATTCGGTGTATGAGGCAGCTTATACATCGGGCACGCACATTCCTGCTGAAGTGAATGTTTTGATCATAGACAATGTTGGCATGTTAAGTAAGCTCTATCATTATGCAACCATTACTTATATAGGCGGCGGGTTTGGAGATGATGGTATCCATAATATTCTGGAAGCGGCAGTATATGGCAAGCCCGTTATATTCGGCCCCGTGTATAATAAATATTTTGAAGCGGATGAATTGCTTGATTGCGGCGGTGCCTTCTGTATTGAAGATGCATTGGAATTAGAGAAAGTTTTCAAAGAGTTATTTGCCAGCCGCGAAATGCTTGATACAGCCTCTAAAGCATCGGCAGAATATGTAAAGACAAAAGCAGGTGCAACAAATAAGGTAATGCGCTATATTCAGGAAAACCGTCTCTTGATCAGCTGATCAAATAATTTTACTGTCTCACTGTTATCCATCCAGCTGAGTTTTACTTTTAATTCACGCTCTATCCAATATTGCGCCTCAGGATAAATGGTAAACCCGTTAATGGTTTTTATACTTCTTTCATACATATTCTCATCGCCCCTGAAAAGATCATTCACAAAAAGATAACGATCATTCAAACCGATGGCTTTTTTCAGATCACGGATCGGGGTTCCCTGTAATGTAGCCACTACTTCTACCCTTTCTTCTTTCAGTTTCTCATTCAGGCTTTCCACTTCATTTGCAAGGGCCTTATTAAATTCAAATATTTCCTTTGGCAGTGTTTCAGGAAAATGATTCTGATGCGAAAGGGTGGGAATCTCTGTACTGCTTTCAAATAACCAGCTATTGGCTGTTTCTTCTTTTTTGATGGATACAACAGGTTGCGCATCGGCTTCATGTTGAAAAACCGAGCCGGAAATGGATGGCAATACAACAGATACCTTGCTTTTTATTGAAGATGGGCTATAGTTTTTCTGCAGCTCAACCAAAAGCAGTTGTGCCGTCACAGCCAATTTTTCAGCATCTGCATGCTGGTCAAATTGTTCTTTTAGTTTATTTATCAAGGTGCCCACTCTTTCCATTGGATGTAATACATTTGGGGGTTACCAATAGCAGGATCCGCTTAAAGTTACTAAACGTTTTCTTTTATCTTTTATTTTATCAAATGTTTATAGAACCAAATTTATCAGGAGAAAGGAGGGGCTGGATAGAAGTTATCTGTGGCAGCATGTTCAGCGGGAAGACGGAAGAACTGATCAGGAGGCTTAAAAGAGCTAAGATTGCCAACCTGAAAGTAGAAATATTCAAACCTGCCATTGACATACGCTACGATGAAACGAAAGTGGTTAGTCATGATGCAAATACCATCCACTCAACCCCTATTGATAACTCGCAAACCATACTGCTGCTTGCAGAAGGGGTAGATGTAGTTGGTATTGATGAGGCCCAGTTTTTTGATGACGAGATCATGCATGTTTGCGAAGTACTTGCCGTAAGGGGTGTTCGGGTAATTGTGGCAGGATTGGATATGGATTATTTAGGGAAGCCTTTCGGACAAATGCCCAATCTCCTTTCCATTGCCGATTATATTACCAAGCTGCATGCGATCTGTATGAAATGCGGCAATATTGCCAATATTTCCTATCGCAAAACCAACCAGGAAGGCCAGGTAGTGTTAGGCGAAAAAGATACATACGAACCACGATGCCGCAAGTGTTACCATGAAAAATAAGAGCCGCATATTATCACTCGTACAAAAAGACCTGTTGCTTGAAACCCGCCAGCAGTATACATTGTATGGCATTTTATTGTACGTGGCAGCAACTATATTCGTAGTGTATTTATCCATGGGGCAGCCGGAAGATAAAGTATGGAATGGCCTTTTCTGGATCATCCAGCTATTTGTTTGCGTTAATGCAGTAGCCAAAAGTTTTTTACAGGAAGGCAGGGGCAGGATGCTGTATTTCTATTCCATTGCAGGTGCCCGGGATTTTGTGTTAGCCAAGCTTTTTTTTAATGCCGTACTCATGATCGTAATGAGTATCCTGAGTCTCGCGGTTTTTGGTTTGCTATTAGGTAATCCTTTAGAAAATGGCCTGCAGTTTATCTTCATTACCTGCCTTGGTGGGGTTAGCCTCAGCCTGGTATTTACTTTCCTGGCAGCCATTGCAGCCAAGGCACAACAACAGTCGGCGTTGATGGCCATTATGGGTTTCCCCATTATCATTCCACAGCTATTGTTATTAATGAAAATTTCCTCTTCTGCTTTTTCTTCAGTGATACAGGCAGGCTGGTGGCAAATGGTGTTTGTATTAATCGGATTCGACATTATGGTAATAGCACTCGCCGTTATCCTTTTCCCTTTTCTCTGGAAAGATTAATAAAATAGCCTGTATAATCAGCGGATCATACAGGCTATTTTAACATTTCCTTCTCTTATTAAAAGCGCAGGTGTCTAACCGTTTGCCCTTTATTAATTAGTTGCTTCAATGAATCTATACCAATCTTTAAATGATTCTCAACAAACTCAGAAGTCACTTTCTTATCACTCGCTTCCGTTTTAACCCCATCGGGTATCATGGGCTGATCGCTTACCAATAACAAAGCACCTGTTGGTATTTTATTATAAAAACCTACCGTGAATATGGTGGCTGTTTCCATATCAATGGCATACGCCCGCACTTTTGTTAAATAACTTTTGAATTCTTCATCGTGCTCCCAAACACGGCGGTTGGTGGTATAAACAGTGCCCGTCCAGTAATCCACTTTATAATCACGGATAGTGGTAGATATCGCCTTCTGCAACGCAAACGCCGGCATGGCAGGAACCTCGGGAGGGAAATAGTCGTTAGAAGTTCCTTCTCCCCTGATAGCTGCAATAGGTAAGATAAGGTCGCCTAATTTATTGCGGCGTTTCAATCCCCCGCATTTTCCTAAAAACAGAACAGCTTCCGGCTCAATAGCAGTTAGCAGGTCCATCACGGTAGCTGCACCCGGGCTACCCATACCGAAATTAATAATGGTAATGCCATTGGCTGTTGCGCACTGCATGGGCCTGTCTGCACCTACCACTTTTACCTTGTTCCATTTAGCAAACAGGGTTACATAATTACTGAAATTAGTGAGCAGGATAAACTTTCCGAAATTCTCTAATTTTTCCCCTGTATATCGCGGAAGCCAGTTGTTTACAATCTCTTGTTTTGTTTTCATATGCTGTTATTTAGTCAATACACAAAGGGTATCTTTGAAAAACTTAATTGGCTAAATTACAAAAAATCGCCGCTGCAAACAAGCCTTATGATCAAAATCAATTATCCGCACTACGATTTCCGTATAAAAGAGGAAGATGGAAGGGAGATAATCTTTGATGATAGCAGAAAGCAATGGGTGCGCTTAACACCGGAAGAATGGGTACGCCAAAACATACTCCAATACATTGTACAGGTTAAAAAATACCCCGCTTCACTGATAGCTGTTGAAAATGAAATTTCATTGGGTGAATTAAAAAAACGTTTCGATATATTGGTATATAAAGACGCAAAACCATGGATGATTATTGAATGTAAAGAAATGAATGTTTCGTTGAATGAGGCGGTATTAAAACAAATACTCAATTACAATATAACCCTGCAGGCAGCATATATCATCATCACTAATGGAACGGAAACGTATGGATTTGCATTGCATAATGGAAAGGCGCAACCGCTTGAACAATTCCCTGATTTTTAATTTGCCTTACTCGTACCCTTGTAAGAAAAAATGCTTTCCAACGCACAAATAAGCATCCATCTAACCTATATCTTTATACCAGCTAACTTCAAATATGAAAAACGGGACCATCCTCTTAGCCTGCTTTCTTTTTTTATGCCCGTTTCTTGTATCAGGGCAGATACTGAACATTGATAAATCGGATACTGCAGATTACATTAACAAAACCAAAACCGATTTTAATTTTAGTACGGGCCTGGAAGTAGACAAACAACAGATCACACTTTGGGATGCGACCAATACAGCGGAGTTCATGCTGCAAAAGAATAAAGAGTTGTTTATTCTGGCAGGCAGTTACCGGTTCACGTATAATGGTCCTGATGATATTTTAAATGCCGGTTTTATTCATTTGCGCTATCGTCATAATTATAAAAATAAATTCCAGCCGGAAAGCTTCCTGCAGTATCAGTGGGATAATAAAAGAGGATTGGAGTACCGCGCTTTAGCCGGCATGAGCCTCCGGTATAATTTCTGGAGAGGTGATCAATGGGAGTTTAATGCGGGCTTGGGACTAATGTATGAAGAAGAAAAATGGAACTATGACGGCGTAGATACAGCCATACACCTGTCTAACACAACACCAATCATTAACCGCTTTATCAAAATCAATTCATACGTACGTTTAGACTGGAAAGCCAGTGCCAACAGTGATATAGCCATCAATATTTTTTTACAAACCCGGCCAGCTGTTTTCAAACCCCGTATTGCCCCACACATCCAATGGAATATCAATGCGGGCAAACATATTGGTTTCAGCCTAAGCTTCTCTGGTATTTATGATGAATCGCCGGTGGTACCTATTAACAAATTTTATTATAGTATATCCAATAGTATTCAATTGAAGTTTTAGTGAAATTGTAAATGGTGAGTTGTGAGTAGTGAATGGTGAGCAAGTATATTACTCCAACACTCACTACTCACTATCCCCCGCTATGGGAAAATGCCCAGCTCAGCATACGAGGTACCCACTTTATTAATGGCGCAGACATAAGCTGCGGTACGCATATCGGGAATTTCAGGGTTGCTTTTCCATATCTCCATAATTTCACGGGTAGCCGTAATCATGGTTTCTTCCAATCCACTATGCACGAGGTCAACTTCTTCCGGTCCGTGCATGATGAACCTGCGTTCAGAGTCGGTAACTTTTTTATCAGTCAGTGTTTCTATCTGCGATAAAATATGGCTGTTCATGTTTTCGGTAAACCTTTTCTCCATACGGCCGTAACGAACATGGCTAAGGTTTTTTAACCACTCAAAATACGATACAGTAACCCCACCGGCATTCAGGTACATATCAGGTACAACCAAAATACCTTTCGCTATTAATATCTCATCAGCTTCCGGCGTTAATGGCCCATTCGCCGCTTCACCTATGATCTTCGCTTTTATTTTTGCGGCATTGGTCCCGTTGATCACATTCTCCAATGCTGCCGGTATCAAAATATCACAATCCAGTTCCAGGGCATCGTTACTGTTAGCAAGATTGG
>JAYTOS010000208.1:0-11630 GCA_043747705.1 Bacteroidota bacterium | reverse complement strand
AGTGGTTCAGGAATAAAACAAGGGTGGGTGGTACCAAAACTGTTAAGGCTGATATGGTTGCTTCACTAAAACCCGACCTGATCATTGCCAATAAAGAAGAGAATGTAAAAGAGCAGGTAGAATTACTTGAAAAGATAGCCCCGGTTTGGATAAGTGATGTAAACAATATTGAAGATGCTTTTAACATGATGCAAAGTATAGGTGAGTTGACGGGGAAAAAAGAAAAAGCAGCAGCCATCATCAACCAGATAAAAAAAGATTTTTCGGAATTGGCCGTGCTGATAAATCAATCAAACTATAAAAAATACAGAACAGCCTACCTTATCTGGAATGGCCCTTATATGGCTGCGGGAGAAGATACCTTTATTAATGCAATGCTGAAATTAGGCGGGCTGGAAAATATATTACCGGATATCCCCCGCTACCCTGAAATAAGCACTCGGGAGTTAGTTGAAAAAAATACAGAACTGATCCTGCTATCTTCCGAGCCATATCCTTTTAAACAAAAACACATTGATACTTTACAACAGGCATTACCCGATGCCAAAATCCTGCTGGCAGATGGTGAGGTATTCAGCTGGTATGGTAGCCGTATGCTGAACGCCGCACCCTATCTACAAAAGCTTCTTGAACAAATTAACCGGTAAAAACCATGTGCATGAAATCAATAAAAAAGCTAACAACCGTTTGCAGCAAGTAAAGTATCTTGCCAACCTTAATTAACCATCAACCGATTCTTCGAAAGAAAACATTACAACACATGAAAAAATACAGGGCCGGCGTATTATTCGGCAAAGAATTAGAAGCTTTATACAATGATGCAAAAGATAACCAGTTTGCCTTACCTGCAGTAAATACCATTGGTACAAATACGATAAATGCCACATTGGAAGCGGCCGCCAAAGTAAACTCCCCGGTTATCATCCAGTTTTCTAACGGGGGCGCGCAGTTCATTGCAGGTAAAGGGATGCCAAATGATCATTTGCAGGCCAATATTTCAGGTGGTATATCTGGTGCTTTGCATATTCATAATGTGGCTAAGTACTACGGTGTTCCTGTGGTACTGCACACCGACCATGCTTCCAAAAAATGGTTGCCATGGATCAGCGGTTTGATTGATGCGGGTGAACAATATTATAAAGAAAAAGGTCAGCCGCTTTTCAGTTCCCATATGCTTGACCTTTCCGAAGAACCTTTAGAAGAAAATATTCATACCTCAGTAGAATTTTACAAACGCATGGCTCCCCTGGGTATGAGCATTGAAATTGAATTGGGTGTTACCGGTGGTGAAGAAGATGGTGTTGACAACAGCGGTATTGAGAACGATAAATTATATACCCAGCCACAGCATGTGGCTTACTCTTATACCGAACTCAGCAAAGTAGGTAACCTGTTTACCGTAGCTGCTGCTTTTGGTAATGTGCATGGCGTATATAGTCCGGGAAATGTTGAACTCAGGCCTGTGATCCTGAAGAACAGCCAGGATTATATTGAGAAGGAATTAAAAACGGGTCCTAAACCGGTTTACTTCGTGTTCCATGGCGGAAGCGGTTCTCCGCAAAACCAGATAAGGGAAGCCATTGGTTATGGTGCCATTAAAATGAACCTTGATACCGACCTGCAATGGGCTTATTGGGAAGGCGTTCAGCAGTTTTATAAAAAGAATGAAGCTTACCTGCAGGCACAATTAGGCAATCCGGAAGGAGCAGATAAACCCAATAAAAAATTCTACGATCCACGTGTTTGGTTGCGCAAAGGGGAAGAAAGCTTTATCAAGCGATTGGAAACAGCTTTCGAAGACCTGAATTGCATTAACCGAAATGCATAAATAAATGAAAAAGCCGTTACAGATTTTTGGGACGGCTTTTTTGTTTCGGTACTTTGTGAGAGAGCTGTTTTGTCTATAGTCTATGGATTAGCAGTTAATCACTAAAAACCGAATAATATGGCCAATCAAAAAATAGTAGATCTGTTAGGCGATAAAGCTTCTTATCTCCTCGATCATGAATGTAAAACGATAGATAAGAATACTATTCATCTGCCCTCTGCATCACATGTGGATGATATCTGGATCAATAGTAACCGCAGTAATCAAACCCTGCGAAGTATTCAGACATTATTGAACCATGGTCGCTTATCGGGCACGGGGTATTGCAGTATTTTTCCGGTTGACCAGGGTATAGAGCATAGCGCGGGTTCGGCTTTTGCACCAAATCCCCTTTATTTCGATCCGGAGAATATCATCAAATTGGCTATTGAAGGCGGCTGTAATGGAGTAGCTTCTACTTACGGGGTATTGGGCTTAATGAGCCGCAAATATGCCCACAAAATTCCTTTTATTGTTAAGATCAACCACAACGAGTTTTTAAGTCTCCCTAACCGATACGACCAAACTATGTTTGGTACCATAAAAAGTGCCTGGAATATGGGGGCCGTGGCCGTAGGGGCCACCATTTACTGGGGAAGTGCAGAAAGTACCCGTCAGTTGAAAGAAATAGCCGAGGCCTTTGAAATAGCCCATGAACTGGGTATGGCCACTATTTTATGGTGTTATCTGCGTAATCCCGGATTTGTGGTTGATGGCAAAGATTACCATACTTCTGCCGACCTTACCGGGCAGGCCAATCATTTGGGGGTGACTTTACAGGCCGATATCATCAAACAAAAGCTCCCCACCAATAATGGAGGATACCTGGCTACCAAACACGGTAAAACGAGCCCGCTGGTATATTCAAAATTAACCACAGACCACCCCATTGATCTTTGCCGCTACCAGGTACTTAATTGCTATAATGGGCGTATCGGGCTTATTAATTCAGGTGGTGAAAGCAAGGGAGAGAGTGATTTGGCAGAGTCTGTTTCTACAGCTGTAATTAATAAACGCGCCGGTGGAATGGGGCTGATCCTTGGAAGAAAAGCTTTTCAAAGGCCCATGACGGAAGGGGTTGGGCTATTAAATGCCATACAGGACGTTTATTTGGATAATACGGTCACGATAGCATAACCTCCCCTGATTATATGCCATTAACTGCGTCAATTGCATATAATCGTCCCCCTCCATTTCAAGGAGAGGAAAGCCTCTATTCCCCAGCTTTTCAAGAAGGGATGATTGTTAAACGATACAAATCGCTTAACAATCAGGGAGGTTACGGGGTGGTTAAGAATTATTATTATCTTCAACCCCCCAATTGATTCAGCTTTATGAAAAAAGAACGTGAAGAAGATTTTGAAGCAAACCTAACCGGAGAAGAAAGTCAGGGCGGAGACCCAAGTAAACCCAGATGGTTTAAACGTATCAGGAAAGGTATTTTAACGTCTACTGCCGATAAGAAAGAAACACCTGAGGGCCTTTGGAACAAATGCCCGGAGTGTAACTATATCTGTACAACTACCGAATTAAAAGAGAACCTGTTTGTTTGTCCCAAATGTAATTATCATCACCGCATAGGCAGTGAGGAATATTTTGATTTCCTTTTTGATAATAAAGAATACAAAGAACTGTTTGATAATATCCGCAGTAAGGATGCTTTGGGCTTTACAGACCTGAAACCTTACCAAAAGCGTTTGGATGAAATCCATTCTAAAACAGACCTCAAAGATTCTATGCGCGTTGCTGCAGGAACCGTTAATGGTGAAAGCATCCTTATCGCCTGCATGGATTTTGAATTCATTGGCGGTTCTCTCGGTAGTGTGATGGGAGAAAAATTCAGTCGTGCGGTGGATTATTGCATCCAACATAAACTTCCTTACCTCGTCATCAGTAAAAGTGGTGGTGCCCGTATGATGGAAAGTGCTTTCAGCTTAATGCAACTTGCCAAAACAAGTGGCAAGCTTTCGCAACTGAGTGACGCGAAACTTCCCTATATCTCATTACTTACAGATCCTACATTTGGTGGTATCTCTGCCAGCTTTGGTATGCTGGGCGACTTGAATATTGCCGAACCGGGTGCCCTGATTGGGTTTGCCGGTCCCAGGGTAATTAAAGAAACCATTAAAAAAGACCTGCCGGAAGGTTTCCAGCGGAGTGAATTTTTATTGGAACATGGTTTTCTTGATTTTATTATTGACAGGAAAAATCTGAAAGATAAACTGGCGCAGTTGGTACTGTTATTCAGAAGTTAGCACATGTTGGGAGGCTAAAGCCACCTGACATATAACCACAAAGGTTTATCAAGGATTGATAAGAGTTATCGCAACAGTTAAACAACAAAACAGCATAGGCGTCAGGTGGCTCCAGCCCCCCGACACCTATGCTTCTATTTATGGCAAAAGAAATGAACAACAGGCAGGCATATTTTAATTACCACATAGAAGATAAATATGTGGCAGGTATTGCTTTAATGGGTACCGAAGTAAAATCTATCCGCGAGGGGAAGCTTAGTTTCAACGATTCATTTTGTTTGTTTGATGATGGGGAACTATGGGTAAGGGCATTGTTTATTGCGTCTTATACGCATGGCACAGCCAATAACCATATTGAAGTGCACGACAGGAAATTGCTGCTGAACAAACGCGAATTACACAAATTACAAACCCGCATGAAGGATAAAGGCTATACCATTATCCCTTTAAAAGTATTCTTTAATGAAAAGAATTTTGTAAAAGTTGAAATAGGAATCGGCCGTGGAAAAAAATTGCATGATAAGCGCGAAACCATTAAAAACCGGGATGTGGAGAAGGAGATTAAAAGATATTTGAAATAGAATAACCGAATTATTCTTTTGCCGCAGTTTAATTTTACAGACCCGTTATTCTTACGGAAATTCTTGCTATTATCAATCCTATATTCACTCCTGGTATTTTTTTTTCTTTTCCTCTTTGAATGATAATTGTTCCAACAAAGCTTCTGGTGTTGGATTTTTTGTTACCACCACAGCAACCAGAAATAAACCCCATAGCAATACAATAGAAGCCACTAATTCGCCCCAGGTTATCCAATATCCCCAAAAACCGTACACAGCAGCTCTTTCGGGGTTAGCTGTTTCATAGATTACTTCTAGTGTATCACCCTCTTTCCACCTACGAAAAATATAACGGGCATCAATCCTGTGTTCCTGCCTGCCATCATGGTACAATGCATTAGGTATGGTTACGCCGGTTACACTATCTTTTAAAAACTTAATAATAGCAGGTGATTTCTCCCCATCAAAATAATCAGGCTGGCGGGTGAAGGGAATATAACAGGCAATACAAACAATATAAAGTATGAAAATAGATTTAAACAAAATATAAGTTTACTGGTATTGTTTTATGATTATCCGGATAATTACACTTCTTTATGGATATTTAATTTATGCAGTTCCAGTATTGTTTTTTTCCCATCATCACTTTCGCGGAACATAGGTACAAATTTTCGTTTGAACAATATTTCTCTGAAAGTATAGGAAGTACGCTGCTGAACATAATTGGAAAATACATCATCAAAACCACGCAGCATCACATACAATTCTACATCGGCTGTTTTCATATCCTCTTCCGTAAAGCCATAAAAAGGACTTGTTTCATTGATGGGGTGAACAACCGTCCAGCTCATGGGCATACTTTCTACGCGGCTTCTTTCCAGGTCGAGGGAAAAATATTTATAAATGGGTTTTTCATTTTCCGAAACCTGCATCCCTATATTCACCCTTACTTCAAGGTCGGTTAAGGAATGTTTATCTTTGAAAGCAGCGAAGCGAAACATCAGTCCCGTCATTTCCTTATACGGACTTACTAATGCATGATCGCTAAAAACCAGGTAACTTCTGGGTTTAGAGAAACGGCCGTATATTAAACCGGTGGCAATGGCCAGGGATAACAATCCTGTTAAAGATTCAATACCGGAGACCAGATTAGCAGCATCACCCACCGGGTTTACACGACCATAACCTACCGTGGTAAAGGTTTCCGTACTAAAATAAAAAAGTTCTTTAAAAATCTGCCAGTCATTACCGTTTGGTAGTCCCTGGATCTCAGAAGGCCCGATAAAAAAATAAATAGACGTGAAAATAAGATTGATAGCCACGTAAAACACGAATATTACCAACATAAATTTCCACTGCGACAGGTTGAGCATATTATGAAAGATGCTGATTCTTTTCCAGAAAGGCATTCCTTCTTTTACGAGGTTATAGCTCCCGTCTTTATTAATAAAACGACCACCTGTGAGGTCGCTGGCATTGGTGCTGAAACCGGTATCGTTGTTTTGACGGGAGAATGGGTTTATTCTTTTATAGAGTGACATGGTTTTGAATTAGTAGTAAACATATCTCAGGGTTTAATTATTCTCCGAATAAAAAACGACCTCACAAAAAAAGGGGAGGTCATTATAAAAGTATTTCGAAAAAATAAAGCCTACTGTTTCAGGTGTAGCGATTAATTTGCTAAACTCCTAAAATCCACCGGCACCAATTTACTTACGCCAGGCTCCTGCATGGTAACCCCGTAAATCACATCCACTGCACTCATCGTTTGTTTGTTGTGGGTAACGATGATGAACTGTGAGTTATCACTGAACTTCTTAATCATCTGGGTGAATTTACCTATGTTGGCATCATCCAATGGTGCATCAACCTCATCAAGGATACAGAATGGTGCAGGTTTAATTAAGTAGATAGAGAATAACAAAGCTGTTGCCGTTAATGTTTTCTCTCCACCGCTTAACTGGGTGATAGAGGATGGCCGTTTCCCTTTTGGTTTGGCAATAATTTCAATACCTGTTTCAGCTAAGTTCTCCGGGTTTACCAATATCATATCTGCCGTATCTTCTTCCGTAAACAATGCTTTAAACACTTTCTGGAAATTCTCGCGCACTTTGTTAAAAGTTTCAAGGAACTGCTGGTTAGCAGTGGCTTCCACTTCCTGTATGGTTTGTAATAAACTTTCTTTGGCCGATACAAGGTCATTCTTCTGTTCCAGAATGAACTCGTAACGCTTTTTCATTTCCGTATAAGCTTCAATAGCCGTAGGATTTACCTCACCCATATTCTCGAGGCGCTTGCGCATCCTGTCTGAACTGGCTTGCAATTCTTCGAGGGTGGTATCTGTGGTCCTCTCCTGGTCTAATATCTCATCTAATTCTACTTTAAACTCTACGATTAATCTTTCTTTCATTCCGGCCAACTGTAACTTCAGTTCATTCAGCCTGTCTTTAATCTCTGTTACCAGATGATCAATCATTTCCTTGCTCTTTACTTTGAGGCGGAGTTCACTTTCTTTTTCCTGCAAGGCATTTCGCAGGTTATAATATGCCTGGTCTGTCTCATTTAATTTTTTCTCTTCGGTTTCTTTCTTACGCATCATTTCCAGTAACAACTCTTCAGAACCTATCAATGATTTCTCCCCTTCTTCAATATTTGCAGATGCTTCTGCTAATTGAGCAGTATTCGTTCCTATTTGCGCATGCAAATCGTTTAGTTGGTTTTCTTTGAAAACCAGTTCCTGCTTCAAGGTAGTGATCTTGCTCTGTTGCCTGGTTAACTGGAGATTGTTTTCATTGTACTGAACAGAAGCAAAATTATATTCATGCTCCGATGATTGGTAATCCTGTTCAACTGTTTTCAGTTCGTCTGTGGTTGACTGTAACTGGCCATTCAGCAAATGAAATTCTTCGCGGGTGGCAGCGATGGCATCGTGCTCGGCCTGCAAACGCTGTTCAATATCTTCGAGGCGTTGTAAACCGTTCTGTTGTGCCACTTGTAAATTCTCCATCCGGTTTTTAGCTGCAAATACCTGGTTGGTTAACTGGCTGATTTCATTTTCAGTTTGCTTGATCACATTTTCTTTCAACTGGTCATTGAAAGCGATCACTTCATTATGCTTGGCCTGGATATCAGATTTCAACAGGTTTACGATAGATTCCTGGTCAGCTATTTCTTCAAATAATTTTTCAAGGTTCTTGGCACGGCCTATTTTCTTTCCTTCAAATAAACCTACACTACCGCCTGTTAAAGTGTATTTACCTTTTACATATTTACCATGTTTTTCCAAAACCACAGCACCATTGCTATTGGCGATGGCTTCATCGTTTTCACCTATATAAACATTGCCTAAAAGATATTCTGCCAGTTTACGGTATCGATCATCTACTTCAATCACATCCATTGCCTTAATGGTATCAGCAGGCTGGTGTGTATCCACACGGATATCGGCAAACTTCTCCAGCATGAAGAAATTGGCTTTCCCTTTTTTATGTGCATCGAGTAAATGAACGGCCTGCAAACCTTCTTCCAGGTTATTTACCACGTAATAGTTCAGGTAAGGCTCCAGTACATTTTCAACCGCTGTTCGGTATTCTTCTTTTACATAAATGATGTCCGATAAAATGGGTGCCGAGTGATTCCATTCGGGGTTCTTATGAAGGAATTTAATACTCTCAGGATAACCTTCCATCGAATCTATCAGGCTCTTCAGCAAATTGTATTCGTTTCTTTTCGAATCCAGCTTGCGGTTTTCTTCATTCAGCTCATTACGCAATATTTCCAGCTGTGCCTGTGTTTCAAATATCTGTTCCTTTGTTTTTTCCTGGTGCTCCTGCAGTTGTTGCAGGTCTATACGACGGGCTTCCAGGCCGGATTCTTTTTCCTGTAACTCAACACTTACCTGCTGTAGTTGCAGCTCGCGGTTTTGTTTTTCTTCAGCCAGTTGCGCTTGTGCCCTTTGCAAATTAAGGATGGACGTATCGGCTACGGCTACTTTTTTCTCTGCATCAAACTGGTTACGTTGTATTTGCTGGTAGCGGCCCCGCAAAGCATCTACCCCACTTCTTTTCTCGTCAAAAATGCGGCGCTTATCTTCTACATCAAATTTGGCCGTTTCTACTTTATCCTGTAGTTCCAAAAGGTTGGCTTCTTCTTCGCCAACCTGTAACTGGGTATATTCAATGGAATCGCCGATGGTTTTTAATTGCCCTTCTGCTTTTTCCAGAAACTCTTTTAAATTGGTTTCTTTCTCCTTCAGGTAATGCAATTTTTGCGTAGCCAGGTTTTTTTCATTTTCCTTTGTCCGCAGGTCCTGCAAATAATCATTGAATTCGTGCTGCATACTTTGCAATGCCCTTTCCTTCTCAATGAATCCCACTTTTTCATGCTCTATCGCTGCTTCTTCTGTAGCTATTTCGGCCTCTAACTGGATTTTCTTATTGGTTTCCGCATCCTGCTGCTCGTTCAATTCTTTGTATGTGATATTAAAACCTTCCAGTGCCGCTTTGGCCAGTTCAATAGCAACTTCTTTGTATTCCTTTTTGATCTCGTAAAACTTCTCGGCTTTCTTAGCCTGGTTTTCGAGTGTTTTAAGCTGGTTGTTTATCTCGAAAAGCAGGTCTTCAATACGGGCCAGGTCCTGTTCTGTTGCATCCAGTTTATTTTTGGCTTCTTTTTTTCGTGTTTTGTAGATGGTGATACCGGCAGCCTGTTCCAACATTCTGCGGCGGCTGTTTTCTTTGTCTTTGATGATATCATCTACCATTCCCAACTCGATAATGGCGTAACTATCCGTACTCACACCGGTATCGAGAAAGAGGTTATGGATATCTTTCAAACGGCAGCTGACATCGTTTAACCGATATTCGCTTTCACCATTTTTATAAAAACGGCGGGTAACGGTAACTGTATTAAATTCTGTTGGTAAAAGGTTCTTGGTATTTTCAAAAGTAAGACTCACTTCAGCCAGTCCACTCGGGCTTCGTGTTTTACTGCCGTTAAAAACCAGGGCTTCCAGATTCTCACTCCGCAAGGCAGATATTTTTTGTTCGCCTATTACCCAGCGTATACTATCAATGATATTACTTTTTCCACAACCGTTTGGTCCGATGATACCGGTTATACCCTCATCAAAACTGACAACTGTTTTATCAGCAAAACTTTTGAACCCTTTGATTTCTAGCGACTTTAATCTCACGTATATCCTGTTTAAGTACCTGCGAACATACAGTAAATGAGGTAGAATTTATGAATAGAAAAAATAGCTGTGTATAATAGGTGGAGAATTAGAATTTGAATAGATATACTCACAAATAAAAATAGTGTAACATATTGATTATCAATATAATAAAATATCTTACTTACTGTAAAAAACATAGTTCAAACACTGGATAGATTCATTTTCGGGAGGTTATATTTGTTAATTAAGCAACCCATTTTGTCAAAGATCATTTTTGCTGTTACCAACGACCTTAGTTACGACCAGCGTATGCAACGCATTGCTAGCACGTTGGCAGAACTGGGCTATGGTGTATTATTGGTTGGGAGGAGGTTACCAGCTTCTGTACCGCTCCAAACACAGGCATTCCGGCAAAAAAGGCTGGGCTGTTTTTTTACAAAGGGTATCTTGTTTTATGCAGAATATAACCTGCGGCTGTTTCTATTTCTGCTGTTTCAAAAGGCAGAGATTATCTGTGCCATAGACCTGGATACCATCCTGCCTGTTTATTTGGTAACTGCCATCAAAAAACAAACAAGGGTATACGATGCCCATGAATTATTTACGGAACAGAAAGAGATCATCAGCCGGCCGGCTATCTATGCAATATGGTTAGCTATTGAGCGGTTTGCTGTTCCGAAGTTTACAAATGGGTATACGGTGAATGGTTTTATAAGTGCTGAATTCTTACAAAGATACCAGGTGAATTATGCGGTTATCAGGAACCTCCCCCGGCTAACCAAACAGGCTGAAACAGTTCTTGAACCGAAAGAAAAATGGCTTATTTACCAGGGAGCTGTAAATGAAGGGCGTTGTTTTGAAACGTTACTACCTGCCATGAAACAAGTGGATGCCAAACTGTTGATTTGTGGTAAAGGAAATTTTTTTGAACAGGTGAAAGAACTCATCAGGCAGCATCAGTTGGAAGGAAAAGTTGAGCTAAGGGGTTATGTTTCCCCTTCAGAGTTGATTCAACTGACTCCCCATGCTTACCTCGGGATTACACTATTTACACGGCAAGGATTAAACCAATATTATTCTTTATCCAACCGTTTTTTTGACTACATCATGGCCGGCATACCGCAGGTATGTGTGAACTACCCTGAGTATGCAGCAGTCAACAATCAATTTAATATTGCCTATACGGTAAATGACACCGAAACAGTTACCATTGTCAGGGCATTGAACAATTTACTGGGAGATGATGTTCTTTATAATAAACTTAAAACCAATTGTGCAGAAGCAAGGAAACTATTGAATTGGGAGCAGGAACAAGACAGATTACTTGATTTTTACAAGGCTTTATAAAAATTGGAAAAGCATTTACATATTATTTCATTGGATGTACCATATCCCGTTAATTATGGCGGGGTAGTAGACCTTTTTTATAAACTTCCTGCATTGCAGGCACAAGGTGTTCAGATACACCTGCATTGCTTTACCAATGGCCGAAGCGAACAGGCGGAGTTACATAAATATTGTGTGCGTGTTGATTATTATGAAAGAAATGAGGGCCATAAAGGGATATCTAATACTTTGCCATATATTGTTTCGAGCAGAAAGAATGAACAACTGTTACAAAATCTGTTGCAAGACGAGTACCCTATTTTTATGGAAGGTGTTCATTGCACCTATTTATTGACGGATGACCGGTTTAAAAACCGTAAATGTTTTGTGAGGATACATAATGTAGAATACCAGTATTACCATGACTTATGCATTAATACTTCTTC
>JAYTOS010000207.1:0-1461 GCA_043747705.1 Bacteroidota bacterium | reverse complement strand
TGGGGGGTATTGTTTTCTCACCCGGCAGATTATACGCCTGTTTGTACAACTGAACTTGGTAAAACCGCTTCATTACAGGCTGAATTCGAAAAAAGAAATGTAAAAGTACTGGCACTGAGCGTTGATCCGTTGGATAAGCACAAAGGATGGATTAACGATATCAATGAAACACAACACGTGACCGTGGGTTTCCCCATTATAGCTGATGAAGATAAAAGCATAGCACATGCATATGGAATGATCCACCCCAACGCTTCGGAAACATTTACGGTACGCTCTTTATTCATTATTGGTCCGGATAAAAAAGTTAAACTGATGATTACTTATCCGGCTTCTACCGGGCGCAATTTTGTTGAAGTATTGCGTGTGATAGATTCATTGCAGTTGACCGCCAATTTCAGCGTGGCAACACCTGCCGACTGGAAAGAAGGGGAAGATGTGATCGTGGTACCTGCCGTTAGTACGGAAGATGCCATCAAAAAATTTCCAAAAGGGGTAAAGGTGGTAAAGCCTTACCTGCGCTATACCCCACAACCCAATAAATAATTTGCTGTACTGATTTATTTGTATTTGGACGGCCCCGGTATTTACCGGGGCTTTTCTTTTTTTTATCCTAAATAGTTCTCATTATCTTACTGCAAATAACTGTACTATGAGAAAGCTGTTTTTATTGGTCCTGTCTGTAGTTTTCCTAAATGCCTTGTTTGCCCAACGGGTAATCATTCATTGCGGCCAATTGATAGATGTAAAAAACCTGCAGGTGTTAAAAGATATGTCCATCATTGTTGATGGTAATAAGATTGTTGATGTGCAGAAAGGATATTTGACCGCTGCAATCAATGAAAAAATTATTGACCTTAAAAGCAAAACGGTCATGCCGGGCCTGATTGATATGCATGTACACCTGGAAAGTGAAACCAACCCTAATAATTACCTTAACGGCTTTACCTGGAATACTACTGATTATGCCTTTCAATCGGTGGTATTTGCGGAGAGAACATTGATGAGCGGATTTACCACGGTTAGAGACCTCGGTGGTACGGGCGCTAATATTTCACTTCGTAATGCCATCAATAAAGAATGGGTAAAAGGTCCCCGCATTTATACTGCCGGTAAATCTATTGCCACCACAGGTGGCCATGCAGACCCTACCAATAATTACCGCAAAGACCTCATGGGCGACCCTGGCCCGAAGGAAGGCGTGGTAAATGGGGTAGAAGATTGTGCCAAAGCGGTTCGCCAACGATATAAAGAAGGGTCTGACCTTATTAAAATAACGGCCACCGGAGGTGTATTAAGCATGGCAAAAGATGGAAGTGGTGCCCAGTTTACCGAAGAAGAAGTTCGAGCCATTGTTACCATTGCCAAAGATTACGGATTTAAAGTAGCCGCCCATGCACATGGTGCAGAAGGGATGAAACGCGCTATATTAGGGGGCGTAAATTCTATTGAGCATGGCAC
>JAYTOS010000206.1:0-1822 GCA_043747705.1 Bacteroidota bacterium | reverse complement strand
CCACTCGGCTCTGCGTTGCCAAATGTTATCTATAGTTTTTATGGTGGACTTGCTTATAAAGGGTTTGACCTGAATGCTAATTTCAATGGTGTTTCCGGCAATAAGATTTACGACAATACTGCGAACGCTTATTTTTATAAATTGAAATTATCCAAAAGCGTAAATGTTACACCCGATGCATTTGCTGATACAAGAGAGTCTGTGAATAATTCAGCACCTGTAAGTTCAAGATATCTTACCAGTGGTGCTTACCTGCGCTTGAATAACCTTGCGGCAGGCTACACTTTCAATACTGCAAAAATGGGATTGAATAAATGGGTATCCTCCATACGTGTATCTGTAACAGGACAAAATCTTTTTGTATCAACAAAATATAAAGGGTATGATCCTGAAGTAAATACCGACAGGACAATCAATGGTATTTCTTCGTATGGTATTGACTATTTGAGTTATCCAAAAGCAAGAACTTTCATTATCGGTTTAAATATTACATTCTAAAATAATTGACAATGACAAAGAAAATATTCAGGATGCTGTTAATTCTTGTGGGGAGCACAATGATAAATAGCTGTACAAAATTAAGCGAGAAAGTACTTGATGAGTCTTCTGTTACGGGGCTTACCGACAAACAGGCTGCTGAAGGTATTATTGCACCTGCGTATGCGAAACTGGAAGATGTGTTTTTGCATACCAACTATTTCGCGCTCCAGGAAATCTCTACCGATGAAGCCATCCTGCCTTACCGCGGCGGTACCGATTGGGGTGATAATGGTATTTATATGTCATTGCATAAACATGAAACAACCAGCACAGATCCAAATGTCAAGAATACCTGGACCAATATATTACAGGGATTGTCTAGATCCATCACTGCCATTAATACCCTTCCCACTAATACAGATCCCAATGCTAAAATATTTTTAGCCGAGGCAAAGGGAATGCGTGCTTATTATTCTTTATTAACACTAGACCTTTTTGGATTGGTGTTTGTAAAAGATGGTTTGGGAGAAACGTCAAAAATATTAAGAAGTAATGATGCTGTTGAATACATCAAATCAGAATTACTGGCTATTGAACCTGTGTTGGATAATACTACCGGCCCCGGCCGTCTTACTAAAGCAGGTGTTTGGGGCTTACTGGCCCGTCTGTACCTTAATGCAGCAGTTTACAGGGATGTGTATGCAACCTCATTCACGTTTAACAATGGAGACATGGATAAAGTGATCGAGTATTCTGATAAGATTATCGGTAGCGGGGCATATACATTGTCGAATGATTACTTTTCCATGTTTGATGATAAAAATCATACCAATAAAGAATTGATTTTTGCAGTGGACCAGCGTGCAGATCTGAATGGCCATAACCGTATGGCCTATTTCTCCATTTCGGGCGATATGTTTCCAATACCTGCGTATACCGGTGCCAACGGAACAGATGGTCCTGCCATCACGCCTGATTTCTACCGTACATGGGTAAATGCCAACCTGCCATTAGATCCTGCCGATGCAGACCCGCGTTTTTATAAACAGAATTTATCCATTTATTCCAATCCCGGCGATTCCTGTGTTGATGCAGCTGCTTTTAATATTAATCGTGGAATATTAAGGGGTCAACAATATGGATTGATCAGAAAAAACGGAGTATTTTCTAAATGTTCCAGTGGAAAAATGCTGGTTGGCAAACTTTTTCATGATACACGTAACAAGCCTACACTGGCAGTTGATTTTACCGAAGCCATTGACTTTACGGTTGGGGGAAGTAATTACAATACCGGCTACCGTGTAGAAAAATATGAGTTTAGTAAAACTTCTGTAAGCGGAAG
>JAYTOS010000205.1:0-1091 GCA_043747705.1 Bacteroidota bacterium | reverse complement strand
TTTTATACAAAGGTGAGCAGGCGGGTGCAGCTGATTTGGTAATTGATCAGCAAAATCCTGAAACAATTTATGCTACTATTTGGCAGGTTTATAGAACACCTTATAAAATGTGGGCTGATACCGGAATTTCTGCATTGTATAAATCGGTTGATGGAGGTTTAACCTGGACTGATCTCACTAAAAAACCAGGTATGCCTAAAGGTGCAGTTGGTAAAATTGGTGTAGCCGTTTCTCCCGCAGATCCAAATCGTGTATGGGCAATAATAGAAGCCAATGATGGCGGTTTATATCGTTCAGATGATGCGGGATCAACCTGGAAAATGGTAAACAATGAAAGAAAATTACGTCAGCGTGCATTTTATTATTCCCGCATTGTTGCTGATCCTAAAGACAAAAATGTAATATACGGACTGAATGTAAATTTCTATAAATCCAAAGATGGAGGAGTTACATTTAAAACGGAGATAAAAGTGCCTCACGGCGATAACCATGATTTATGGATTGACCCCGAAGACCCGATGAGAATGGCTACTTCAAATGATGGTGGTGGTTCGGTTTCTAACAATGGCGGATTATCATGGACAGATGAAGACTTCCCCACGGCTCAGTTGTATCATATAACGGTTACGAACGATTTTCCTTATCAGGTAGCAGGCGCACAACAAGACAATTCAACAATCGCAATTCCAAGTGAAGATTATCGCCATAGGGCAGTTAGAACAAACTCTACTAAGACAGGAATTGGTTATGCTTATGATGTTGGTGGTGGTGAAAGCGGTTACATAGCACAGGATCCAAAAAATTCGGATATTTTTTATGCGGGCAGCCAGGGTGCTTTGTTAACAAGAATAAACAGAACAACCGGACAAACAAGAGACGTACAAATATACCCCCGATTTTTTTCAGGAGAAGAAGCTAAAACTTTGCCGGAGCGTTGGCAATGGACCTTCCCAATTGTTTTTTCACCTGTAGATAATAAAAGGTTGTACGCCTGTTCGCAGCATGTATGGATGACTACAAATGAGGGACAAAGTTGGCAACGCATTAGTCCGGACCTTACCTATGCCGACAGCACTACACTAGGGGTTAGT
>JAYTOS010000204.1:0-12552 GCA_043747705.1 Bacteroidota bacterium | reverse complement strand
TTTCTTCGGATGATGAATAAGGTGGTGGCTGTGTTAATGCATGAACGGCATCGGCCAATTCCTGCCAGGTCCGTTCGAGTTCGCCATAGAATTCGAGGCCTTTATCTGTCATCACGAAATATTTACGTGGTGGTCCGCTATTGCTTTCTACCCAGCGGTAGGTTAATAATCCTGCGTTTTTCAACCTGGTAAGCAAAGGGTAGAGTGTACCCTCCAGGATGTGGAGGTTGGCTGATTTCATCCTCTCTACCAGGTCAGAGGGATATACTTCTCCCTGGCGTATGATGGATAAGATACAAAACTCCAACACGCCCTTTCGCATCTGACTTTGTGTGTTCTGAATGTCCATAGCCGGAGTTTTTGTTGGCCTCCCGTTCTTAACTTGAAATGGAGGTCGTTGTTAATGAAATGATTCTTTTGATAAAGACTTTGCTTATAAAGCCAAATGTCTTCTTACCATCCTGTTTCTTCTTGTACGCTCCAGGTTCCATAAATCTACTACGCCAAAAGCGGTTTTTTGATTGATGACAGGCGCACCTACTGCAACCGTTTCTTTTACTTCTTTCACTAAATTGTTCAACTGGGTGGTACCAAGTTTTTGAAAGAAGGTGTTGTTTTGCATTTTCATGTTCTTGTTATTGAAAAGTTTTAAAATGTTTTTTTGGGTCCGGAGATTTTCTTTCCGGTTTTACCGGTTCATCTCCTTTGACAATACAAAGATGGGGTTTATTTGGTACTATGCAACACATGGTACCATGTTTTTTTTAGTAATAGGCAGAGGACTGTAACTGGTTAAGCTTAAATGATTGATAATCAATAATATACTAAAATACCAGTTTTTAAAGATGTGGTAATCGGTAATAATTGAGTGATGAGTGGTTATTTTTAAAAATAAGTTCAATTTCAGATACAGGGCACCGAAAAATATATAATCGTATTTATACGATTATATCGAAATAAAACACTTCCTTTGTCTTATCGTAAAAAAACGATAATCGAATGGCAATAGCGAAAACAGAAGCATTTACAGAGAAAGAGCAGCACCTCGCGTCTTTCGCAAAAGCAGTATCCCACCCAGCCCGGATAGCCATACTGAAAATACTGGCAGAACAGAATGCCTGCATCTGCGGAAAGATTGTGGAGGTTTTGCCTTTGGCACAATCCACCGTATCGCAACACCTGAAAGAATTAAAAAATGCGGGATTGATTGACGGAACGGTTGACGGCCCTAAAAGCTGTTACTGCATTAACTGGAAAGCTTTTGAAAAATTTAATGCCGAATTCAACTCACTCTTTTCTTCACTCAAAATACAGAATGAAAAAGCCTGTTGTTAACGCCTAACCCATTGTAAATAAAAAACCATGAAAACAGAATCTCAATTAAAAGAACTCGTTAAAGAAAAATACGGTGAAATAGCTGATCAACCGCGTTCACAAAATGCAGCTTCCTGCTGTGGTGCCAGCTGTTGCAGTGATGAAGTATATAACCTGATGGCAGATGATTATACCCAATTACAGGGATATAATGCCGATGCTGATCTTGGCCTGGGCTGTGGCTTACCTACCGAATTTGCAAAGATAAAAAAAGGCGATACCGTTATTGACCTGGGCAGCGGTGCCGGCAATGATTGTTTTGTTGCCCGTGCCATTACCGGCGATACCGGGAAAGTAATCGGTATTGATTTTACGGAAAAGATGATTGAGAAAGCAATGAACAATGCTGAAAAATTAGGGTTCCATAATGTGGAGTTCCGTTTTGGCGATATTGAAAAGATGCCCGTATCATCCGATATGGCAGATGTGGTTGTAAGCAACTGTGTACTTAACCTGGTTCCCAATAAATTCAATGTATTGAAAGAAGTGTTCCGCGTATTAAAACCAGGTGGCCACTTTAGTATTTCTGATATTGTATTGGAAGGCGAATTACCCGCCAAGTTAAAAGAAGCCGCAGAAATGTATGCGGGTTGTGTTTCAGGCGCCGTTCAGAAAGCAGTATACCTGGAATTAATCAGCGCAACCGGTTTTACAAATATTACTGTTCAGAAAGAAAAAAACATTTTACTTCCCGATGATATTTTGCTGAACTATTTCAGTAAAGAAGAAATTGCTGCATTCAGAAATAGCAGTGCGGGCATTTATAGTGTAACCGTTTACGCAGAAAAAACAGCTGTTGCAGCTGAGCCTTGTTGCGGGCCTGGATGCTGTAACTAAAAAATAAACTATTGTTAAGTTAACCGTGAGTTGTTAGTTGTGAATAGTGAGTAATATCGTTGAAATTACTGATGTTACTCACAACTGACGACTCACTTGAAATATGACAACTTACAATTAACATAGCACCAGGCCATTTGCGGGACAATAGTAAAGTATACAAATACATGAAGGCAAGTTATAAAAACCAGTATATGAAGATTGCCATCCTGCTCCCTTCGCATTGGGAAACCGTACGGAAAATATATGAAGAGGGTATTGCAAGAGGCAATGCCACTTTTCAAACCTCAGCCCCCACCTGGGAAGAGTGGAATACTGCCCATTCTTTAAAACCGAGATTGGTAGCTATTGACAATGATAGCGTTTTGGGCTGGGCCGCCATCACACCCGTTAGCGGAAGATGTGTGTATGCCGGCGTAGGCGAAGTAAGCGTATATATAAGTACCGAAGCCAAGAGAAAGGGTATTGGCAAACAATTATTGGAAGCATTGATCGAAGAAAGTGAAAAAAAAAATTTCTGGACATTACAGGCCGGCATCTTCCCGGAAAACATGGCCAGTTTATCCATCCATACTTCTTGCGGGTTTCGAATCATTGGAACGAAAGAAAAGATTGGTCAGATGAATGGTGTTTGAAGAGATACTGTTTTATTGGAAAAAAGAAGCAACCACATTCGTTTTGCATGAAGAAATATATAGCAGAATTTATTGGCACTTTTATATTAGTGTTTTGTGGAACAGGGGCTGTAATTATTAATGAAGCAACCCACGGAGCAGTTACCCATGTGGGCATTTCCATTACATCCGGCCTGGTGGTAATGACTATGATTTATTCACTTGGAGAAATTTCAGGCTCGCATCTCAATCCGGCTGTTACTTTATCTTTCGCAGTAGGCGGGCTTTTCAAGTGGCGCGAAGTTATACCCTATATCTCTGCTCAACTTGCAGGTGCTTTATTGGCAAGCTTAGTTTTAGCACTTCTTTTTCCTGCATCCATTTTACTGGGTAGTACCTTACCCGCTAACGGGGTTTTACAATCCTTTGTTTTAGAAATTATCCTCACTTTTATTTTAATGTTTGTCATCTTGCAGGTAGCAACAGGTTCTAAGGAACAAGGCTTATTTGCAGGCACTGCGATAGGCGCAGTGGTATTGTTAGAGGCGATGTTTGCCGGTCCTGTGTCAGGTGCATCTATGAACCCGGCCAGGTCATTCGCGCCAGCCATTATCAGCGGCCATACAGAACATCTCTGGATTTATTTAACTGCACCTTTGGCGGGTGCTTTACCAGCGGTTATCGTTTATCAATTTCTTAAAAAATAAATCTATGGAAAAGAAGAAAGTATTATTCGTTTGTGTAGAAAACAGCAACCGCAGCCAGATGAGCCAGGCTTTTGCTTTGATACATGGCGGCGGAAATGTGGAAGCCTACAGCGCGGGCAGTAAACCTAGTGGTATTGTTAACCCCAAAGCCATTGCTGCCATGCGTGAATTGAATTACGATCTGAGCAAACACGATAGTAAATCATTACAGGAAGTAGAACAATATGCACCTTTTGATGCGGTAGTAACTATGGGCTGTGGTGATGCCTGTCCGTGGATGCCTGCAAAAAAATTCATTGATTGGCAGATACCTGACCCCAAACACATGGAGCCTGTCGAATTCAACCAGGTACGTGATATGATTAGTGAAAAAGTAAAAGCCTTGTTGGTAGAACTATGATTTGTTTGAATCATCCGTACCTATAATCGCTTCGATCAGCGAGGAGACAAAGCTTACCACAATACTAAATAGCAAGGCTGCCACCCATCCATCTACTGTAAAACCCGAAACCAGGTTCGCGGCCAGCTTTACGATGATGATATTGATAACCAGGAGGAACAATCCTAAGGTTACTATGGTAATGGGTATGGTAAGGATAATGAGAATGGGTTTGATAAAACTATTCAGTAAGCCAAGCACTAAAGCCACAATCAATGCCGTTACGGTGCTGTCAACATGCACCCCTTTTAAAATATAGGCTGCTACTAAAACAGCCAATGCTGTTGCAACCGTTTTCGCGAAAAACTTTCCCATAATTATTTATTTATGATTCAAGTTACCATTTATTTTTCTTCTGATTCCTTCTTTTAAAACAGGAACATTAAAATTGATCAATAAGCCGAGTTTTTTTTTGATAGTTCGAAAGAGGTTAAAAGTTGCGCTTCATGTACCGACAGGATATTTTCAACAGATTTTAATTCGACTATTATTTCATTGTCCACCAATTGATCTATAACAAATTCTTTATTTAAAGAATTGCCTTTATAATTGACAGGGAGCAATTTTTGTCTTTCTACTGTCACTCCATAATCTTGTATTTTTTCATATAGGCAAACCTCATAAATAGATTCTATTAGCCCGGGTCCAAGAATTTTATGCACTTCGATGGCAAAACGGATAATCTTATATGTAATCAAATTATACTCTTGCTCCAGCATATTGCAAAACTACTTAAACAGGATATACCCAAATAGCGTATTTACCGCAATAGTTATGTTTTTTTACTTTGTGATCCCTGTGTTGAAAACTGCCCCTCCAAATTGATAATACCGAAAAAATTACACAACCACTAACTCATAAAATGCCTCAGGATTCAGGTATGTTTTGGCCAGTGACTGTAACTCTTCTGCAGTAATGGACTGTACCGTTTGGATGCTGTTGTAGAAATAGGCTTCCGTTAAATTATTAAGGATATAACTTTTCCAACGCGCAATTATCTGGAACGGTCCATCGAGGTCGCCGAGCAGGGAACCGATCATGTAGTTGCGCACCAGGTCCAGCTCTTCACTATCTACAGGTTCATTACAAAGAATGGCCATTTCTTTATATACCTCTTCAATGGTTGCTTCACAAACATCCCTCCCGGCTTCGGTACTCACCATCCAGGCACTGGCATGAATATGGTTTTGCATATAGCTATGTATGCCATAGGTATAGCCTTTGTCTTCGCGTATATTACTCATCAGCCTGGATCCAAAGAACCCTCCGAATATATTATTCAATACCTGCACCTTCGGAAAATCCGGGTGGTGACGGTTAAAAATAGGCCGTGCAATCCTTATTGCTCCCTGCACACCCGCTGTATCATTGATGATGTTATATTTTTTTTTATCAGCAGGCTCAGCATTATATTGTATTTCAGGTACTGCTTTTTTATTCAGCGGCAGATGGCCAAAAGCGTGGTTAAGCTGCTGTGCCAGGTCGGCGGGTGGTTTGCCTGCAACAAATACCAGGCATTTTCCTTCGGTATAAAATTTTTTATAGAACGATACCAACTCATCTCTTTCCAATTGATCATAATCAAGTGTAGAGGTATAGCGGCCATATGGATGATGAAAACCATACACATATTCATCAATTAACCGGTTGGCAATAAAATCGCATTTCTTCAAGTTAACTTCCAGTCTTTGCTTTTGGTTTTGTTTGTAGATGGCCAGCTCTTCTTCAGGAAAAATACTTTCGGTCATCAATTCCGCTACTACGGGCAAAAGTTCTGCGAGGTGTTTATTCAAACAATGCAGGGTGATGACCGCTGTTTCATTATAACAGCTGCGGCTCAGGTAAGCCCCATGAAATTCAAAATGTTCATTGATGGCAAAAGCCTTTTTCTGAGTGGTACCATTCTTCAACATAAAGTTGGTAGTGGCCGCTACTATATTTTTTTCTTCATACCAGTTGCCTGCATAAAAAACCCATTCAAGCATCAAAACATCCTGGGCACCCGCGTCAATGCTATACACCGGAATACCGTTATCGAGTGTAAAATGTTCATAGGGTTTCAATTGCAGTTTCATATCTACCGCATCTATTATTCCCGGTGCATTCGTTCTGTTGGTCATTCTGACTTACTTACTATGATAAAATAATGTGTTGCTGTTATCGTTCCTGAATACTTCTTTGCAGGATTGCTGTATATCTTCCGCGGTAACTTCACGGTATTTTTCAAGCTCGGTATTCATCAATTGTGCATCGCCCAGCAATTCGTACATGGCCAGGCTGTTTGCCCTGCTCATCACGCCCATATCTTCAAACGCGATAACGCTTTCTGTTTTATTTTTTACTTTTTCCAATTCTAAAGTGCTTACAGGCATTGCCATTATTTTTGCTATTTCTTCATCAACTGCTTTGGCAGCGGTTTCCATGGCCACGCCTTTCACCAGTTTTCCTTCTACAGCTACCAACCCTTTATCTATACTGCCAAAATGATAACAATCCAGCCCCGAAAACAATTGCTTTTCTTTAACCAATGCCTGAAACATACGGGAAGAGCCGCCACCACCTAAAATTTCCGTAGCCAGGTCCATCACATAATATCCTTTATCCAAACGCGCATCCATATGCCATGTTTTAATAAAAGCATCCAATGGCACATTGGCATACACTTCGGATTTTCTGGCTTCAGTTTGCCGTGGCTCGGCGGGTAGCTGGCGGTGGTATTTTTCCCCCATGGGGATATCACCAAACCATTTATCCGCAAGTTGCTTTATGTTTTCCAGTTGCACATGCCCCGCCACTACCAGTATGGCATTTACAGGCCGGTAATGTTTAAAGAAAAAATGTTTCACATCATCACTATTGGTATTTTCTACATGGCTCAATTCTTTACCAATCGTCATCCAGCGGTAAGGGTGGGTAGTATAAGCCAGTTCCCGCATCTTATGCCAGGTATCGCCATAAGGCTTATTGATATAGTGTTCTTTAAATTCTTCACACACTACTTTTTTCTGTACCAGCAGGCTTTTTTCGCCGAAAGCGAGGCTCAGCATACGGTCGCTTTCCAGCCAGAAAGCAGTTTCAATATTTTCGGCCGGTCACTGACAATAATAATTGGTAAGGTCGTGGGTAGTATAGGCATTGTTTTCGCCACCGGCTCTTTGCAGCGGTTCATCATAATCAGGAATATGAACACTGCCACCAAACATGAGGTGTTCGAACAAATGCGCGAAGCCTGTTTTTTCCGGATTCTCGTCCCTTGAGCCTACATCATACATAATATTCACTACCGCCATAGGGGTTGAGTGATCTTCATGCACCAGCACGCGTAAGCCATTATCTAAAACAAACCGGTCGTATACTATCATATTGATTATTAAAAGAACCTGCAAAAATAGGGCATTGCAAAAAAATAACGAAGGAATGTTCGCCAGTGGGTTTAGTGGCGTATATCTTTTACGTCAAGTGTCAGGATCATCGGCTGCTGGTTACGGAATACAACCACTTTTACCCTGCCGAGGCTGTTCTGGAAAAGATTTTTATATGCCTGGATATTTTTCGATGCATTGGTTTCTACAGAAAATATGATATCGTCACGCAGGAACCCGGCTTTATCTCCCGGGGAATTAGGCATGATATCAATTACCCTGATCTCCCCGTCGATCAGGTAAATACCCAACCCGGTATACGAATAATCAAATGATTCATTAAAATGCGAATTGGGTTTAATATGTATACTTTGTTCGGGATAGTTGATTATCACATTAAACCGGCGTAGGATATCATTTCCAATCAACCCTCCCAATAACGGGTAAGAAGTAACATTATAATCATCCTCGAAAATATGTATTGGTACTTTTTTAAATTTATAAGGGCCTACCTTTATTTCCTTACCTACCGTAATATTCATTTGCCTTTTTCCACCAAGTCCTTCTGCCTGCGTAGGATAAAATTTTTTGCCTTTTTTAAAAACAGCGCTATCCTCCACAAAATCTTTTGACAACAAAAAACTTAATCCTGCACCCGTATCAAAGATAAACCTGCTGTTGATGGGCCTCTCATCATTTATGGTTGCTGATTGAAGCGGCAGCGTTGAAAAACTGGGCTTTAACAGGTAACCCCCGCGCGGATATTTATATGTGCCGGGTGAAAACACTTCCAGTAGCTGTGTATCATAATCCAGCCTGACTATATATCTCCTTAAAAAACTATACCCGATAATGCCATCTATTTTAATGCCATATACACTGGTAAGCAACTCATAATCATTAATATGAAAATCGAGGTGTATGGCCTGTAGGCCGGGTAACTTCAGTATATGGTCATTAGCAAACTCTACATTTTTAATACCACCAATACCCCGAATAGTTTTATCGCTTTTTACAAGTGGCAGGTTAAGGAAACGGGTAGTGGTAGAATCCAGAGAGATACCACCACTTCCGGTATCGAAAACAAAATTCAATGAATCCGGAAAGTTATCAAGTTGTGCTTTTATAATAATAATGCCCCCACTTATCTGTGTAAACGGGAAACGGGAGAGTAATCTGGCCTGGGGTGGCACAAATTCCTCCTGTGCAATGCCGGTAAAGCAAATTCCAAGTAAAGTAACAGCAAGGCAGAATCGTTTCATGCAGTTTGAAAATACGTTAAATACGCGTTTATACAACTATAATAGGTACCAAGTTGCTTAATAGCCTATAAACGGCCCGGAATCAGGACAGTTAATACTGGTTTTTCGATGCAACAGCTTAACCTTATCGCCCTACCTTTGTTATCTTCTAAAATCAATCTGAGTGTATGCAGTTAGCAGATTTGTACCAAAAAGCTTTACAGTTCGAATTCTTAAGTATAGAGGAAGGTATGTTTTTGTTTGAACAGGCCCCATTAACAGAATTAATGTATGTAGCCGATGAGCTGCGCAAAAAACAGGTTCCACACAATAAAGTAACCTGGCAGATAGACAGGAATGTAAATACCACCAATGTATGTGTTGCCAATTGCAAGTTCTGTAATTTCTACCGGATACCCGGCCATGCGGAAGCTTATATAACCGATATGCCCACCTACCGTAAAAAGATAGAAGAAACACTAAAATACGGAGGCGATCAGTTATTACTGCAGGGTGGGCATCACCCCGAACTGGGACTGGATTTTTATACCAAAACCTTCCGTGCCATTAAGCAGGAATTTCCTGCTATTAAACTGCACTCACTCGGGCCGCCGGAAGTGGCGCATATTTGTAAGCTGGAGAAGATGAGTCACCATGATGTTTTAAAAACTTTGCAGGAAGCCGGCCTTGATTCATTACCCGGTGCCGGTGCAGAAATACTGGTAGACAGGGTGCGCCGCCTCATTTCAAAAGGTAAATGCGGGGCCGATGAATGGTTGGCCATTATGCACGAAGCACATAAACTGAATATTACCACCAGTGCCACCATGATGTTTGGCCATGTAGAAACACTGGAAGAACGTTTTATCCATCTTACCCGTATCCGTGAAGTACAGAGCCGCAAACCTGCATCCGCCAAGGGATTTCTGGCTTTTATACCGTGGACTTTCCAGGATGTAGACACTTTGCTCGCGCGGATAAGGGGCGTACACAACCTGACCACCCCCGATGAATATATCCGGATGATTGCTATCAGCCGGATCATGTTGCCCAATGTAAAGAATATTCAGGCCAGTTGGTTAACTGTGGGCAAACAAACGGCACAGATCTGTTTACATTCAGGTGCCAATGATTTTGGCAGCATCATGATTGAAGAGAATGTGGTAAGCGCGGCGGGTGCACCACACCGTTTTACCTATAAAACCATACAGGAAGCCATACAGGGTGCCGGTTTTCAGCCGCAGCTCAGAAACCAGCAATATGAATGGAGGGAGATACCCGAAACCATACAGGAGCAGGTGATTGATTATTGATTTTTATTTAACGTTTTAACAGGCCTGCCACTATGAATTGCAATTGAAGACGAGTACATTCGTGTACCCACAAACCAAACTTTATGAGGCCAAAACTAACCCTGCTATTTTTACTGGTATTTGGTGCCCTTGCTTCATCAGCCTATCTCCTGGTAATAAGTGAGAATAAAAAAATGGCCTGCGAAAAAAAATGCAGCAGTAAAAAGCCCCCGGCTATTGAACAAAATGGTGGCGGGGAGCAGATATTAGATGCTTCTTTCAACCATATGATTGTATCTACTTTAAAATAAAACCTTATCCTGCGCCGATTTCCGCAGGATTTTTTTTCTTTGTTACTGTAACATAATACCACCCCGAACGTATCACTCCTGTATAAGGTAAACAATCTGAATCATCCCTGCTGTTTATGACGGAGAAAGAGTATAATCAATGTGTGAATCAATACGCCGATAATGTGTATCGCTTTATTGTGAAAAACCTCCGTCATGAAGAGGATGCCAGGGACATTGTGCAAACGGCTTTTGAAAAATTATGGCGAAACAGGGAAGCGGTTGAGTCGGAAAAATCAAAATCATACCTTTTTACCGTTGCTTATAACCAAATGATAGACCACATCAGGAAGAACAAGCGTATACAATTAAAAAAAGATTTTTCAGAAGATGTAAGGGTACAATACCAAAGCAACGATAATTTGAAAAAAGCCCTGATGGAAGCACTGAACCGCCTGAATGAAACCCAGAAAAGCCTGGTAATGCTGAAAGATTATGAAGGATACAGTTATGAAGAGATAGGTAACATTATGGGATTGAATGAAAGCCAGGTAAAAGTGTACCTGCACCGTGCAAGGTTAACATTGAGGAACTATCTCGTGAGCCCTGAGAATGTGCGGTAAGAAACAGTAAAAATGGAAGAAAGAACCATAAAAAAATCATCAAATACTAAAATGAATATTAACCGGCATAATTACGAGGAGTTTTTCCTGCTGTATGTAGATAGAGAGTTATCTGCTGCGGATAAACAAGCTGTTGAACAGTTTGTGCAGGACAATCCTGACCTCGCTAATGAGTTGGATCTATTTCACCAAATGCAGTTGTTACCTGAGTCTGTTACGTTTGATGATAAAGCCCTTTTGTACAGGAATGAATCCACCGGAATCAATCTGATTAATTATGAAGAGCAGTTCCTGTTATATGTAGATAATGAACTGGATGCTGATACAAAGCGTAAGACCGAAACTTTTGTATTGCAGCACCCTTCTTTGCAGGAAACATTCACTTTATTAAAGCAAACCCGGTTAGAGCCGGAAAGCATCCTCTTCCCGCAGAAGCAATCTTTGTACAGGAAAGAAGAAAAAGAAAAACCGATCATTTTCCTGCGTTGGACGAGGATAGCCGTTGCCGCAGCATTCATAGGTTTAGCTGTATTGGTATTGACGCTGGTTTCAAAAACAAAGAACCCCGAACCAACCCTTACTATAATAAACCAGCCGAAAAAATCGGCCGAACGAAAAAATGAAGCCGTTATTATAAACAAAACGACAGATGATGGAAAAGTTGCAACAGGAACCGTGAACGCAACGTTAAGTAATAAGGTTTCAACATTACCTGCAACCCATGAAAATAATACGCATCCAAAAAAGGCTCCGGCGGGAAATACACAAAACCTGGTTGCCCGTAATGATGCTACCGCCCTGCCTGTTGAATTGAAAAAAACAGACCTGGCCGTAGTGAATGCAACAGCCCCTGTAGAAACAGGGCATGCTGCGCAAAGACTGCCGGAAAGAAAAGCATCTATCGCCAATACCGATTTGATAGTGGCAGATAACCATGCAGAAAAGAACACTGTTGAAAACAATATTGTAAAGCCGGCAGTATACAAAGAGCTGGATACGGAAGACGATAAGAAAAGTTTATACCTGAGTTCTATCGAAATAAATAAAGACAAACTCCGTGGTTTTTTCAGAAAAGCAGGCAACCTTTTCCGCAGTAAGGCCAGGCAGCAACAGGAAGATGAAAAAGCAGAAACAAATCCCGCTACAAACACCCGATCATTAAAATAACCAGAAAAAGAGAGATATGAAACGCATAGTATGTTTAACAGCCATCTTATTGATTGCAGGATGGAGTTTTGCTCAATCAGACAGTACGGCTAAAAATATCGATACAGTGAAAGTGGGTAATTTCATCATTATCAAAAAAAATAAAGGCAATACCGTTTCAGAAAATTCGGGTAATAACCGCAATGCTTCCGGTGAATACAGGGTAGAACGCCGCTCAAGAAAAAGAGGTAACATAAGTACCAATTGGTGGATTATGGACCTTGGATTTGCCAACCTGCGCGACAATACGGATTATGCTGCCGCCCAGGCCGGCGGTTATTTTAAAACCTTACGCCCCGCCGATGGCGCAGTTACACAGAACAGCTATCAATTAAATACCGGCAAATCCAGTAATGTAAACATCTGGCTGTTTATGCAAAAACTAAACATAATAAAACATGTAGTGAATTTGAAATACGGGTTTGGCCTGGAGATGTATAATTTCCGTTATGACACACGATTGAGTTTTAGAAAAGATCCTGCTCCGTTTGCTTTTAACGATTCGATAAATTTTAGCAAGAATAAACTCTATGTAAGTTACCTCACAGTTCCCATCATGCTGAATTT
>JAYTOS010000203.1:0-1270 GCA_043747705.1 Bacteroidota bacterium | reverse complement strand
ATGGGTATTGCACCAAGCCGCCAGGCTGCACGCCAGTTGGTATCGCATAAGCACATTACCGTAAATGGTGAGGTTCTTAATATACCTTCTTACAGTTGTGTTGCCGGTGATGTAATTGGCCTTAAAAATAAAAGTGCTGCCAACGCATCTATCACAGGTAATTTACGTGGCAAGAATGCCAAGTTTAACTGGTTAGAGTGGAATGAGACTTCTTCTCAGGGTACTTTTATCACTTATCCTGAAAGGGAAAGTGTTCCTGAAAATATTAAGGAGCAACTGATTGTGGAATTGTATTCTAAGTAGTAACGGGATGGGCTGAATAAAGCTCAGCTGTACAAGAGTGCGACGCCAATGAAGCTGAATAAATTTACTTCAGTTCGGTACAAAAAATTTTTAAACAATAAAACAACAAAATACAAATGGGAATTTTAAATTTTGTTAAGCCAGATAAAATCGTTCTTCAGAAAGCAACCGAGTTTGAAGCCATCTTCGAATTCCGTCCGCTGGAACCAGGTTATGGTGTAACTATCGGTAACTCGCTGCGCAGGGTGTTACTGAACTCTTTGGAGGGTTATGCTATCATCGGTATTAATATTGCCGGTGCTGATCATGAGTTTGCTACCTTAAAAGGTATTACTGAAGACGTAACAGAAATAATTTTAAACCTGAAACAGGTTCGTATTAAGAAGAAAGTTGAGCATGAAGTAAACGTGGAAAAAGTTACACTTTCCATTAAAAATAAAACTGAGTTTACAGCCGGTATGATTGGCGAGGCTTCTCCTACTTTTGAAGTAATGAATCCTGAATTGCTGATTTGTACTATGGACAGCAGTGCAAAACTGGATATTGAAATCACCATTGGTAAAGGCCGTGGTTATGTTCCTGCAGAAGAGAACAAAGAAAAGAATTCTCATTTTGGATATATTCCTGTAGATGCTATTTACACGCCCATCAAGAACGTAAAATACGCTATTGAAAATACACGTGTGGAGCAACGTACCGATTTTGAAAAATTGATCATGGAAGTGGTTACCGATGGTACTATTCATCCGGAAGATGCTGTAAAGCAGGCCAGCCGTATTTTAATACAGCACCTGATGATCATCACTGATGAGAATATTACTTTCGATACCAAAGAAGATAAGAAAGAAGACCTGGTTGATGAACAAACTTTACAATTACGTAAAGTGTTGAAGACTCCATTAGAAGACCTGGATCTTTCTGTACGTGCCTTTAACTGCTTAAAAGCTGCCAAGATCAATTCATTAAG
>JAYTOS010000202.1:0-2952 GCA_043747705.1 Bacteroidota bacterium | reverse complement strand
TAAGTACCGTTTTCATATGAATGGTACAACCATGCTGGGACAAAGCAAGAATGCCTACCAGGCCGAGATAGACAGTGCCTGTGAACTGATAGATTTTTTACGTTTTAATGTGCATTTTTTAAGTGAGATCTATAAACAACAGCCCATTTCCGCACCCGGTATGCATAACCGCATGGAATGGCGGCCGTTGGAAGGGTTTGTATTGGCGATCACCCCTTTCAATTTTACCGCTATCGCTGGTAACCTGCCTACTTCAGCTGCCATGTGTGGTAATGTGGTGGTTTGGAAACCGGCTAATACACAGGTGTATTCTGCCCAAATGATCATGCGTATTTTGAAGGAAGCCGGATTGCCCGATGGTGTAATCAATTTGATTTATGTAGATGGCCCAACACTTGGCAAAGTTTGTTTTGCACACCACGATTTTGCGGGGGTACATTTTACAGGGTCAACCGGGGTATTTAATAATATGTGGAAAGTAATTGGAGAGAATGTAGCCAAATACAGGTCGTACCCACGGATTGTAGGAGAAACCGGTGGTAAAGATTTTGTGATCGCCCATAAATCTGCTAATGTAGATGCAGTGGTAACGGCACTGGCACGTGGTGCTTTCGAATACCAGGGACAAAAATGTTCGGCGGCATCAAGGGCATATATCCCCAGTAATATGGCGGAAGAAGTAAAAACAAAATTGGTAGCGGCCATCAAATCCATGAAAATGGGTACCGTGGAAGATTTCAGCAATTTTGTGAATGCAGTGATAGACGAAAAATCTTTCAACAGCATTGCCAAATACATTGATAATGCCAAGAAAGATAAAAAAGCCACCATACTGGTAGGCGGAAATTACAGTAAGGCTAAAGGTTATTTTATTGAACCTACCGTTATAGAAGCGAAAGATCCGAAATATGTAACCATGTGCGAAGAAATTTTCGGGCCGGTATTAACCATCCATGTGTATAATGCCGATAAGTTTGAAGAAGCTTTACAACTGGTAGATACCACTTCTTCTTACGCTCTAACAGGAGCCATCCTTTCGCAGGACAGGGCCGCGGTAGAGCTGGCAACCGACAAACTCCGCAATGCAGCCGGTAATTTTTATATCAATGATAAACCAACAGGAGCCGTGGTTGGCCAACAGCCTTTTGGCGGTGCAAGGGCATCGGGCACCAATGATAAGGCGGGCAGCATGCTCAATTTATACCGTTGGTTAAGTGCCAGAACTATTAAAGAAACCTATAATCCGCCTGTGGATTACAGATATGCGTTTTTACAGGAAGCGTAAGGAATTATGGATATTGAACAAGTAATTTTGACTGTTGAAGTAACATATACCTGGACAGTCAAAATTACTTGTTCAATATCCATAATTCAATCGCCCAGATAGACACTTAATCCCCACACACCTGCTTGTTTTGGTCTTTTCACCCTATATTTGCCCCTCTAAATTTTAGATGAGTGCCAACTAAATTTTCAAAAGAAACTTACCTCTATTGGTACGAACTGATGCAGCTAATCCGCCAGTTCGAGTTAAAGGCTGAAGAAATGTATAAAATGGCCGGAAAGATCCGTGGGTTCTTCCACGCATACATAGGCCAGGAAGCCATTGCAGCCGGTTGTATGACGGCAACCGCACCTGACGATCCATTCATTACTGCCTACCGAGATCATGGCCTGGGGCTGTCGAAGGGCATGTCTGCCAACTCCTGTATGGCGGAATTATACGGTAAAGCCACCGGATGCTCGAAAGGAAAAGGCGGAAGTATGCACTTTTTTAGTTTGGAACACCGTTTTTTCGGCGGTCATGGTATTGTGGGTGCCCAGATAGGTACAGCGGCAGGCCTTGCTTTTGCTGAAAAATACAAGGGCACCAAAAATGTGGCCGTCTGTTTTTTTGGAGACGGAGCCGCACGCCAGGGCATTTTACATGAAACTTTTAACCTGGCAATGCTTTGGAAGCTGCCAGTGATTTTTATCTGTGAGAATAATAACTACGCAATGGGAACGTCTATTGAACGTACCAGTAATGTAGTTGACATTTATAAACTGGCCGACGCTTATGATATGCCTGCTGATAAAGTTGATGGTATGACACCGGAAGCGGTACACGAAAGTGTTGCCCGCGCTGTGAAAAGGGCTCGCGAAGGCGATGGCCCTACCTTACTGGAATTAAAGACCTACCGTTATAAAGGCCATTCCATATCAGACCCGCAGAAATACCGCTCCAAGGAAGAAGTGGATGAGTATAAAGACCAGGATCCGATTGGTAAAGTAAGGGCAACTATTTTTACAAATAGCTACGCAAGTGAAGATGATTTGAAAGCCATTGATGCCCGCATTGCCCTGGTGGTAGATGAGAGTGTGAAATTTGCTGAAGAAAGCCCATGGCCGGATGACAGTGAATTATTGAAAGATGTATATGTTGACCAGAACTATGTATTTGATGTTGACTAACCTTATAAAACGATTACCCATTTTCAATCTAAATTTTAAAATAACCGTATGAGTGAGAAGCAGGAAGAAATAAATGAGACGTTTGCAAAAGTGCAGGGCTTTTGGGAAAGATTTCAGAAACCGTTTTTGGTAGTTATCGCTGTTATCGTAATTGGTTGTGGTGGCTGGTACGGATACAATGAATATATACTGAAACCAAAAGAAGAAAAAGCTGCTGATGCCATCTTTAAGGCACAACAATATTTCAGTTTGGATTCATCAAACCTGGTATTGAACGGCGACGGACAGAATAGGGGGGTATTATCTATTATTAATAATTTTGGTGGAACCAAAGCTGCTAACCTGGCACATTATTATGCCGGCGTAAGCTATTTGAAACTGGGCGACTTTAATAATGCCGTAAAACACCTGAAGGATTTTTCTACAGATGCCAAACAAATACAGTTGCTTGCTTATGGGTGCCTCGGAGACGCATATTCAGAATTGAATAAAAAAGAA
>JAYTOS010000201.1:0-8524 GCA_043747705.1 Bacteroidota bacterium | reverse complement strand
TACGATAGACCACCAAACCAAGGAAGACCAGACCGTAACCATCCGATACAGGGATTCGATGGTGCAGGAAAGGGTATTGATCAGCAAGATCAAGGATTTAGTGTTGGAGCAGATTATGGAATAAGTAAATTAGAAGTCAAAATTAAAAAGCCAAAAACGAAGCTGTTTCGACTTTTGACTTTTTAATTTTGACTTAATAAAATCTTATTAAACGACACCCCATCCAGGATCATCTCACTGATCTTCCCTTGAATATTCTGCCTGAATGATACATAACTTTTTCCGTTCCATTTTTTATCGTATAAGATCCTGAACGTATCATAATTCCAGTGCTCCAGTTTACCCTTATAATTTTTATTGATTACAGCTGATAATGAACCGTTTACCAAACTGATTTCAACCATGCCATACAAAGGGTCTTCAAATTTTCCGGTGTATGCATCAGGTGAAAATAACGGATGCGTATTCAATACCCTTTTTGCTTCGTTTTCTTTTGTTTTTTTCTCGGCATCTTTTTTAAGGTTGGTATAGAGCGTTAAGAATTCTGCGCTCCAATCGCGGTCGCCACCCAGTGCAAACTGGTCAAAAGCTTTGAACATGAGGGCATGCCTGATTTCAGTATGATCGAGGTTGGCAAAAATATAGACACCTGTTTTTTCTTCCGGCATTTGTCCGTGTATGGCAACGGCCCCCGATAAACTGCCTGTATGAAAATTCAGTTTCCTTCCTTTATAATCCTGTTGAAACCAGCCTAATGCATAAGTGGTAAAATTGGGTTTGGTTATTCTTTGCGTAGGATAAAATTCCCCTTCCGAAACCAATGTTTGCGGTTTTAGTAACTCTTTCCAGGTATTGGGTTTTACCAATCTGCCATCAGCATATTTACTGCTATCGAGCATGCATTTTAACCATAAAGAAATATCGTCAATAGACGAAAGTACCGAACCTGCCGGACCAATCGCATCTACAATGGTATCGTGTTCAATAACGGCAATAGTGCTGTCTATCCTGAAATGCGGCATGGTAATATTTGCATCTTTCACCTGTTTGAATTCAGATTTGGTGCGTAACATGCCAAGTGGTTGAAAAATCCTTTTGTTAATGAAAACTGACCAGGGCATACCACTTATTTTCTCAATCACTTTACCGGCAACCAAATAAAAAATATTCTGGTAAATAAAACCCGAACGGAATGAATAGACAGGCTTAGCAAATCGCATATGCTGTAAGATCTCATCGGAGGAATAGGCATTATCGCTCCATAAAAAATCAGTATTGCCAACGCCGGAATTATGTAAGAAAAGATCCCGTACCCTTAGCTCCCTTGTTACATAGGGATCATATAACTGAAAGTCTGGCAGGTATTTGCTAACAAGGTCATCCCAATTTAATTTTCCCTCATCAACCAACATGCCCATGCAGGTTGCAGTCATGGCTTTGGTGGTAGAAGCACAAACAAATAATGTTTGGTTATCAACTAATTTCGTGGTGCCCAGTTCCCGTGTTCCATACGCTTTTTTAAAAACCACTTTATTATCTTTAACTACCACAATGGCGAGACCCGGAACCTCCCATTCTTTGATAGCTTTTTGCACATAAGCATCAAATACGGCTGTGGTATCTGGCGTGAATATCTTTTTCTGTGCACCCGTTTGTAGTACAAGTAATAATTGGGTACATACGAGCAGGCTCAAGAATTTTCTCATGCAGTTTTTTTTCAGAAAGTCATAAAAATCAGGATACCGGTTACAGCAATTTATAGTTGTCAAACAAATTCGAACGTGCTCTTTTTCTCCGTTCTTCTCTTATTGAAACCCCATCTTCAAATATTATGAATCTCGTATTTTTTTTCAATAAGAGAAGAACGGAGAAAAAGAGAGTTGCTGTAATTTTTGGTAAACTGCTTACCCGTATAATTCCAGGTGAATCGTTTTCTTATCATACCCCATTGCCAATATGCGTTGTTTGGCTTCATCAATCATATTCTTCCAGCCGCATAAAAAGAATTTGGCAGGTTTTTTACCTTGATCGGTCAGGGCTTCATATACCGGGTGCACATATCCTTTTTGGGCGCCATCCGGTACTTCGGCTTCGCGTGAGTAGCAGGGATGAAAAAAGAAACCGGGCTCTTGTTTTTCCAGTTCTTTTAATTCGTCAACGTATAAACCGTCTTCTAATTTCCGGCAACCGAAAATCAGGTGTATAGACTGGTGTGGTAATTTATGGTGATGCAGAAATTGCGACATGGCCCTAAACGGTGCGATACCTGTTCCCGTACAAATAAAATAAAGATCCTCTGTAATGATTTCGGGTAAAACAAATTTTCCTTGCGGGCCACGGAGTAATAACTCGCTGCCAACAACTGTTTCATTAAACAGGTAGGTTGTGCCAAGGCCACCTTCGAGGTAAACAATCACCAGTTCAAAAATATTGGTTCCATCGGGCGCTGAAGCGATGGAATAACTTCTCCATCTTTTATTTTTCTGTTCGTGAATGGGAAGATCAAGTGTTACAAATTGCCCGGCTTTGAAATCAAAAACTTCAACTTCGGGAACCTGTATCCAGAAACGACGGGTTAAAGCAGTAGCGTTTTCAATTTTAATAACCTTTCCGGTGCGCCAGGGTTCGAGCATGTAGTTAGTTTTTCACAATGTACAGAATTATGAAATATGACGAATGTACCAGTCGTAAATAAACGATAAAGGCAACGGATATCCGTTGCCTTTATCGTTGTCATCAGAAATTTTCTTATCGTTCTATGATTATTTTCTGCAAGTATGTTTTTTTATTATGCTGGATTTTTAAAACATAGAATGCTGAACTCACAGGATCAACGCTGATCTGTTTCGAAAACTTACCCGTAAAATTCGGATAGGTACTGTTATACACTCTTTGCCCTGATGAGCTTATAATATCAATGGAAAGGTCGGCTTTCGTGGTTACTTCAAAAGAAAGATTGAATACCCCATTATTCGGGTTTGGCGACACTTTCAGTTTGATCTCCTGTGCTACGAGCTCAGGTATAGCGGTTACTGTAAAAGCAATGGTATTCGATATTTTCTGGCAGCCGAACGCATCGGTAACAATTGCTTTATAAGTGCCTGCTTTGGTAGGTTTAAAATGATTAGTTACAGCACCATTGATAGCAGTATCGTTCAGGTACCATTGGTTGCCATTGGCAATGCTGCTAACCAATGAATCTGCTACCTGTGAGATTACAGGGGTGGGTGCGGTTACTGCTACAACAGGAACCCTGTCACTGATGCAACCAACAGTGTTGATGCGCATATCATAATAAAAGTAATAAAATTGTGCTTCAGTAAAACCTGCCTGGTTAACGCTGTTACCTGTTATAGAAGCAATGTTCGGAACACTTATCGGATAAGTTGCGCCGGTAATGCCATTATTTCTAAAAATGGACGCACTGTCTGTTCTGCCGGTTCCCCGATCACATTTTATCAGCAGGATATGGTCGCCAACACTTGTAACAGGAAGGTTCAGATAATATACAGCCCCGGTATCATTGGCAGGATTGCCACCATTGCCACCGCTTACCAGCGTTGGGTTAGTAGCATAGGCATCAAGTACTATTGAGGCAAATTCATGGTAATTAAAACCGGTAGACGTTGTACTGGTAATATCAGCAGCTATAATAGTAATCTTTCCCGGATTACCGATATACAATTTTGCCGTTTCTATTACAATCGGTACCTTATTATTGAACTTGACATAGTTGTAATAAAAACTATTATAACCACCCTGCGGAAAAACTAATTTATTCAATGGCCCCAAACTGGCTCTTGCCTCTTTGGCAACATAAAAAGTTTTATCCGCTGGAATGATATCGGTATTTACGTTAGCGCCTACCGCAAAAGATGAAGAAGCAGAAGGGGTAGCATACCAGAAATAATTGGATGCATCGGGTGTATTTACCCGAAGAAATGCTGTAGTTGTGCATATTTCCCCAATACCTGAAATAGCGGCTGGTTTTGGGGCGGTAATAATCGTGGCAACTAACTGGTTATTGGCGGCATTTTGATCACCTGAAAGGTTAACAGTTGCAGTTAGGGTATAAGTAGTGCCACTGTTAGAAATAAAAGGTGTTTGAAAAGTATAGTTAACGGTACTCAATGCCGAGATAGTACCGGGATAAATGTCTGAAAAATTGGCAACCGTAGTTCCACCGGTACCTATGGCAACGGTTACAGGAATATTGGATTGATCAATCGTACCATTATTCCTGATTTTTATGGTAACATATTGCGATGGGCTCGAACAGTCATTGGCCGCAGGGGATACCAGTTGGCTTAGTAACATATCTATGGAAGGATCAACTACCCTAACCCTGTAATCCTGCGTTTCGCCTTTACCATATGCGCCACAGGCAACAATATCAGAAGCAGTACTTGTTTCCTGCACAATAATGCGCATTAGGCAATTTGCACCTACAATTAAAGTAGATGGTGTGGTAATGGTAAGTGAAGCAGATCCTGATGCAGTGCTTATAACAGGGCTTTGAGCTGCCAGTTCGCCCGCATCAAATACACCGTTGTTATTATAATCAATAAATACTTTTACGATTCTGGGATTAGAAGTTGCATCAGCCGTACCCACTTTAATAAAAATAGGTATGGATTGCGAAGGTTCAATATTTGCTATGAGGTTGGTATTGTTGGTATAGGTTTTAGAACCGGCTGTATTTCCTTTTTGGATTGCTTTAAAGCTCACACTGTCTATACGCGCACCGCCGCCACCTGATGCGGATGCGCAATAGGCAACACCGCCTACGCCACTTACCAATAAAGAATAAGCCTGTAAACCTCTTGCCAGTGTTCCTTTATGGTTAACGGTAATGGTATAGGTTTGGCCCGGGATGGTGCTGTCTATTAATTCTATTTTTTCTACATTGTCGGTTATATTATCTCCGGGAACAGCGGCAGCTGAAGGACTATTTACATCCAGTGTCCATGGCAAATAAGTTCTTAATGAAGCACCGCTTCCGGTGGTGATCCTGATATCAAGATCATTTACTAAGTTCTTGACCCGGCTATTTAAAGTATTTAAAAGATCAACACTGCCTTTTGGGTCTGTCCAGCAAATGGTTGCCGATAAAGGTTGTTTACCCGAAGCAACAATAGTAGTTGTAAACGTTTGCCCGTTATTCAGTACATTTTCATATAAGAGGTGGGCACTGGTTGCAGCATTGTTCGAAGGAACGGCAGCAGTTATAATGGCAGCGGCTTTTTCTACGTTTAATAGTCCCCATCCAAACTGGTAATCAGGACCTGGAAAAGATCCTGCTTCATTAGCTGTATGTATAGCAAGGCCTTTAATGGTGGCAGAACGCAAAAAAGCACCTGCTTTTAGTTTCGAATAATATTCCTGCAATAAAAACAAAGAGCCTGCCGCATTGGGTGATGACATGGAAGTGCCGTTAAAACTCGCATAACTGGTATTGGAAGTATTTACAGGGGATAATACATTCACCCCATCGGCTACAATATCCGGTTTAATGCGGCCATCATCTGTGGGCCCCCAGCTACTGAAATAACTCATCACCACATCTTCTTTCCTGCTATAACCAACAGGGATACCGTTAACAGCACCTACGGTTAAAATATTTTTGGCTCCACTCAAAGTAGGGATGCAATCATAACTATCGTTAGAACTGATACCGGACGGCCGGTTACCCCGTGAAACCATCGTACCGGTGGAATCTAAACGGAAATAAGGGTCGCCAACAGCGGGCCCGTTTTCGCCACGGCTGTTTCCGGCAGAGAATACCATCAGGTAATTGGGCGCATTGTAGGCAAGGGAATCAACGGTCTGCGATTCACTACTATAAAACCCGAATTTATAATCTTCTGTTGAAGTGGGCAGGCCCCAGAATTCCCAACGGGACTCCGTGTCGTTATAAGACCAACCGGCTGGAAACCCGTAAGAGTGATTGGAGATAAGGAGGTTGGACGATTCAGCGAACATTTCTGACAGGCGGTTTTGGGTATCATAAGAAACAAGGCTCTGTACCCCAAATGCCATTCCTTTCGCGGCAGGGTTTACGCCCGATGCAATCAGTGTTCCGGCAACATGCGTAGCATGGTCGCCACTGGCAGGCGGATTATCTTTTTGGTTGATACGATTAATCAGCTCTACGTGGGTCTTGAGCGGAAAAGCGTTTCCCGCCTCCCAAAGGGCGATCTTATCTTTCATATTCGCTGAACTACCCGAAAGGTTTAAGCCCGAAGCCCCACCCGGCCATAACTGGTTGGCACGGGTAGTAGCCGCCGCAATCGCGTTATTGTGTGAAACAACATATATGGGGAAATCCATTTTATCTACGCCATCCAGCACGGCTATCCTTCCAGCCTTTCCTTTAATGGTGAGTGGCCAGCCTCTTTGCTTAGCCAAAGTAAGTGCCCGGGCATAGCTGGCATCACTGGATATTTTATAGCCTATCGCTGCCTGATTTAATATCCTGTTATTGGTTTCTAACTGGGCGGAAACCACCGAATAACATCCGCAAATCCATACAAAACACAACACGATTTTTTTCATCATAACCTAAAGGGTTTACTTTCGACCTGCTCCGAAAAAAAATTCAGGCGTAATATTCACTAAATTAGATACTTTCATCATTCAAAGTGATGTATGAAACAGATTCTTTTTTTTCTTTTTTCTTTAAGTGTCATCATTCTGGGCTGTTCTTCAGCAAAAAATGTTAAATCTTCTATAGTGAAGCAAGGAATTACCGGTGTAATAACTGAAACAAGGGGTAACCAAATGCCCAATCCTGATGCCCCCCCGGCTTTACCGCGGGGCATTCATACAACTGTTTTTATATACGAACCTACCAATATTACCGATGTTACAAGGGTGGGTACTTCACCGATATATACGGCCATTAATACGAAATTGGTTGCTTCTGTAGAAACGGATAGTACCGGGGTATTTACCATTGCGTTACCCGTAGGCTCCTATTCACTTTTTGTGAAGCAAGGCAAAGGCTTTTACGCTAATCTGTTCGACACAGACAATAATATTGCTTTGTTTGTGGTGGAGGACGATAAACTTACTACGGTAAAGCTAACCGTTAGCTCAAGGGCAACCTATTAGTGAATAGTGAATAGTGAATAGTGAGTTGTGAATAGTGAGATTCCAGCTACAGCTCTCAATTTACTCACTTCTTCCTACTCACTACTCACTATTCACAACTCACCACTACCTATCTTTGCTCTTCTTTCTAAAAACCGGATGTTGATTTTGCATTTATGAATTTGAATGTGTTGTTGGAGCAGTATCAAAATTCACCCCACCTTTTTCAGTTGGCGGACAGGCTCTCTTTTGCCCAAACCCAGCAGTTATACCTTAAAAATTTACAGGGAAGCAGTTCTGAATTTGTGGTGAGTGCCGTTTTTATGCACCCCAATTGCCAGCAGTTAAACCATCTTGTGGTGGTAAATGATGCCGAAGAAGCGGCTTATTTTCATAACACCCTGGAAAACCTTACCAATGCCCTTGACCTGTTTTATTTCCCTTCCTCTTTCAAAAACAGGAAGAATTTCAGGTTGCTGAACAGTTCGCATGTGATGTTGCGGACAGAAGCGCTCACCAAACTTTCTGCCGGCGGCAACAGGAAGATCATTGTTACTTACCCCGAGGCCCTGTTTGAAAAAGTAGTACTCCCCAAAACACTCAGCAGCAATATCATCAGCATCAAAACAAATGACACCATCAACTTAAACAGCCTCCTGGATTTGTTTGTGATGTATGGATTTGACCGGACTGATTTTGTTTATGAACCCGGACAGTTTGCATTGCGTGGTGGTATTTTGGATATCTATTCTTTCGGAAATGAAAAGCCTTACCGGGTAGAATTATTCGGGAATGAAGTTGACAGCATCCGCATTTTCGACCCCGAAACACAATTGAGTGAAAGGAAATTATTACAGGTTAACATCATCCCCAATGTAGAAACGCAATTTGATAGTGGCGAGAAAGTTTCACTCCTTGATTTTGTTTCTGAGAATACCATCATATGGCTTAAGGACTGGGATGTGATTAAAGAAAAAATTATCCAGCAGGAAGAAGACCTTGCAGGGTTTATGAACATTCTCGACAGCGGCTACCGTATGCAAAACAGCGATGATGAAGACGATACCAAAGTGGTTAAAGAAGTTAGCTGGAATGATTTTGTAAAAGCCGAAACCATTGAACAACTATTGCAAACCCGGCATATTGTTGAGTTTGGGTTCAAACCTAATTTGTCTACTGTTGAAATTGAATTTAAAACAAAAACACAACCCTCATTCAACCGCAGGTTCGATTTATTGATCAGTAACCTGAAAGCACATGAGGCTGCGGGTTATAGCATTTATATTTTTGCCGAACAGGCGAGACAATTAGAACGGCTGAACAGTATTTTTGTTGACCTGCAAACAGAGATACAATTTGTGCCCCTCGTTACGGGTATTCACGAAGGATTTATTGATGAGGAACTGAAAGTGGTTTGTTATACCGATCACCA
>JAYTOS010000200.1:0-3926 GCA_043747705.1 Bacteroidota bacterium | reverse complement strand
GTACGGATAACAAACGATGTGAGTATCTACTGCACAGCAGTAAACATGTATGGATGTGTAAGTACCGATACTATTTCAATCAAAACATTTTGTCCTTCTGCACAATTATTTGTGCCAAATGCCTTTTCGCCCGATGGAGATGGTATCAATGATGTTTTACTGGTACAGGGCACTGCTATTAAGTTAATAAAAAGCTTCCGGATATTCAGCCGTTGGGGGGAAGTGGTTTTCGAAAAAACAAATTTCCTGCCCGGTGATCCCGCTTACGCTTGGGATGGACGGGTTAGGGGCAAGCCGGCATCCCCTGACGTGTTTGTTTGGGTATGCGAGATCATCTGTGAAAAAGGAGTACCCGCAATCTTTAAAGGCAATGTTGCCATTTTAAAATAAGTTAATACATATAATCATGCGACGATCTTTACTAATCATTTTGCTGCTGACAACCGTTTTCAGTGTGCATGTATCTAATGCGCAGGATTTTACTTTTTCGCAATTTTATGAGCAGCCATTATTGCGCAACCCGGCATTAGCGGGATTGTTTACCGGAGACCTGCGTGTGTCTATGTCTTACCGGGATCAATGGGGCAGCGTTACAGTACCTTACCGGACCACCTCTCTTAGTATTGAACATAAAATACCTATTGGCAGCAAGCATGACCTGATAACGATCGCATCACAAATGAGTGTTGATGCCGCGGGTGATATCCGGTTAAAAAGGACACAGTTCATGCCATCTATCAGTTTCCATAAATCACTCAGTGAAGAAAACGATACATATTTAACTGCCGGGTTTATGGGCGGGCCGGTATCAAGTCAGTTCGATGCAACACAATTAAAAATGGGCGATCAATTTCGCGGCGGTGCTTATGACGCTTCTAACCCAAGTGCACAACCGATAACCAATACAGGCTATTCTTACTGGGACCTTAATGCAGGACTTTGTTTCAGCAGTTCATTAAAGAATAAAACGAATTTTTATATAGCCGTGGGCATGACACATATTACTGATCCTGTTATTAAATCTGTAACCGGTAATTCACCCGGAATCCTGTCGCCTAAGCTAACATTTAACGCAGGCTTCAACGCACCTTCCGGTGAAAAAGGTCATATTACAGCTTTCACAGACTATTTTTCACAAAATGGTAATACACAGTTACTTAGTGGCATTTTATATGGCATTAATATTATTGACTATGATAACGGCGACCCCGATATTCTTTACGTTGGCAGTTTCATGAGGTGGGGTGATGCATTGATACCCGTAGTAAAAATCGGGTTCAATCACATCAGCGTTGGCATTAGTTATGACATAAATATTTCAAAGTTGCATGTAGTATCAAACTGGCGCGGGGGTCTGGAGTTGTCCGTTGTTTACCGTGATTTTTTAAAGATCAGGAATTCTACATTAGATAAACTGAGATGTACCCGTTTCTGATCTGTTCAATGTATTGAACGGGTGCCTAAGAATTAAAAATTACATTACAAAATAATAGGCACCTATCTGGCAGCCGATACCAACCAATAAACCGGTATATATTTCCTTGCTGGTATGATCGCTTACCAGGAAACGGCTTGTACAAACTACTCCGGCAATTAATACGGCAACACTCATTGCAATACCCAATGGTGCACGGTAATAAAAAGCAAAAAGTATAATCGCAGCCATGGCACCACCTGCTCCTATCGCATGCAGGCTTATTTTGAAATAATTATTCAGCGTCAGGCCAAAAACAGTGGCGATAAAAATACCCATATAGAAGAACTTTAATACTGCCGGCTGGTCGGTAAAATTGCGGCTCAGGTAATACATCCACCAATAAAAAAACATGGTTATCATGTAAGGCACAATACGTTCTTTCTGGGTACGGAGGAAAATGCTTTCACTAAATTTTAACCGCCATAACAGAAATACCGCAAACGCCGGAAAAAAAGCTGTTAACCAGAATAAACTAAACAAGCGAAGTTTCAATTGAAATTCAGTAATGCCGGCAAACTCATAAGGGAACTGGATAACTAAAAAATAGAAAACATAGGTAGGAATGAATAACGGATGGAATACATAAGAAATAATCCTGGCAGATACGGTTAATAATAACGGGTGGCTCTTATCCAATACTATTGGTATTTCATCCATAATACAATTTTTTTTAAGGGCAATCCGGTTATTTACGTTAACCCACCATGCTAATAATTCTGCAATGTTACTTTTTTACTTTGATAAAATAAATAACTGCATTATGCGCAAGATCACTCGATACATTTACTTCTGTTCGTTTATTATCACCGTCTGTTATTATCATTAAAGCTGAATTAGGTGGGGTTAGTCCCAGGTTTTCCGCAAAGAATATCATCTCATTTTTAGTTTGATCGGCATCCAGTTTTACATAAAAACTAATGGGTTTATTCGTTTGTAATACCTTTTTGTAGATAACCAGCTGTTTGTTATAAATAACAGAAACCGAATCATAATCAAATACCCCGTTATCATATAGTTCTATCCGAACGGAATCAGAAGTAGAATACACTTCAAATGATTTTCTTGGGGTGCGGCTTGTCATCTCCTTAATAATATCCGGTTTTTTCAGCTTTGGGGTAAGATCCAGCAGTTCAGTTATTTTTATCGTTCTGCGAGTACTGTCAACAGCTAAACCGGAAACCATTTTTTCGTATGGTTGCAGAATGGCTATAGTGGTGTTTCTTACAGGCAGAGGTTGTTTATTGTTTATACCGGCAGTTTTTTTCTTTGCAATAAGGGTAGAGTCAATAATGACATTATTACCCAAAGCCTTTTGCTGTTGTGCGTAATCACTATTTGATTTTTTATTGCCGGTATTGCGTACCGCGTCCTTTTCCCTTGCTATTTTAGCATATACAGACTCCTCTTTGCCAATATTGCCGTTTATATTTTTACCGTCAATTTTATTATGAATTGACTTCGCAGAATCGGATGCAGTGCCGCTTATACCCGGTTGCGTAACCGGTTGTTTATTACCAAGTTCATCAACCCCATTTTTATCCATTATCTTTTTTGCATATCCGGAACCTGCTTTTTCATTCATTATATGATCATCGGTTCTATCGCTATTCGTAAGTGTTGATTTACCTGCAGAAACAGGTTGTATTTGTGCAGCCATATCCAGTTCATTACCGGAAGGAATCCATTTAGGATTTTGCTCGGTAGTTACGATCAGGTCTGAGCGCCTGTTGGCCATTTGCTTTTCTTTATTGTAAGAACTATCTTCTTTACAGGCAACAATGAAATGTTTTTTACCAAAGAAATCAATATTTATCCTGGATGTCGTAATCCCGTTTTTGATCAGGTAGGCTTTCACCGACTCAGACCTTTTTCTTGATAGCAACACATTTACAGGCATGGCACCGATACAATCCGTAAAAGAAGCGATCAGTATATTCAATAACGGGTTATGTTCCATCATTTGTATTACAGTATGTAACTGCGGATAATCTGCTTTCCTGATTCTTGTACTGGCAAAATGATAATTTACATGCATTCTTTCTATCGTAATCGCATTAATGGAATCAAGCAAATGATTATTGGTTAGCTGCTGTGCGATGCTTGTGTCAGGTTTGTTGCTGGCGATTTTATTACCTAATACGGGAAGTTTGTTTGTATTTTTTTTTAACGTATCCGTGTAGGGAAGAGGAACGGCTTTAAAAATCTCTACACAGCAGGCTGAGGCACGGTCGGAACTAAAGTAAGCCGTATCAGAATCAGGGGCTTTTGTATAATACAAATCATCTTTAACAGAATTAAAAGGGAACCCCAGGTTAATTGCCGGCCCGGTCCATTGATCAGGCATGAGCCCGCCACTGATTTTATATATATCCATCCCGCCCATTCCTGTTTTACCATTAGAACTGAAATACAGTATACCTGCTTCGGCATCATAAAAAGGGGAAGCCTC
>JAYTOS010000199.1:0-13553 GCA_043747705.1 Bacteroidota bacterium | reverse complement strand
GTGGTCCCGGCGAGACTACAACTTTATGTTAAGATGCCAATAAAATCAATGGTTTCAGAAGGTTCTCAAAATCTGCTCACCTTTTTGCTCACCTGAAAGAAGGAAAAGAACTTGTAGTTCAAATATACGATAAAGTAAAATAAGATTGGGTTAGGCTATGTTATTTTCTTTAGTCCATCTAATGATTAATACTCCCAATGTCTATTTTAACTTACAGCCGTACATCACTGTTGCCCATATGACTCATAACAATACATTTAGGGTATGAAAGCGCATAAGAGGGATGGGGCCACAGGATATACAGTCATCCTGCCTCATAGTAATACTGGGAACGTGGTAATGAAACAATTTTTCAGGCCCTGCTCATGGGTATTTTTCGCTCCCGAACGATCTCTTCGCTCAGTTGCCTTTTGGTGGCAGGGCCCAGCCTTTTTTTAGAGAGAGACTCAGCGAGGATAGTGGTCAGGTAAAAACGGCATGCCTGTTATTTGGATAGGCTTGTCCTGTAAAATTAATTTATTTGTCAGTCATAACATATATTGTATATTTACATCTCCCCCCCGCCTCTATATCCAAATCAATGGGTATCAATGATTTTTTCCGCATTTGTTTTGTTTATTAAACTAGTTTTTAACTAGCTTATATGATTATTAAAAGAGTGGCTGTTATTGGCCCTGATAAAGAGTTCTTTTCTGTTGTAAAGGAAAATATACTTGGATTTTATCCCGAAATGTGCTGGCTTGAATTTGATAACGGATTTGAGATTATTAGCTATTGTCTTAATAATAAAGAATTACCGGAGATAGTTTTTACGGAAATGTTTCTATTTAAGATCGATGGCATTACTTTAATAGATTATCTAAGCACCTACCTCCCTGATATTGGGGTTGTATGTGTGGTTGATGAACTTGACGGTAATGTGATTAGCAATGTTTCAGAGGTTGGCGCAGTGGGACTGATGAATAAATCAGATGCGAGTATCCTTTTTAAGATTATCCATTCAAATGACGATGTATGTAGCATTATGAAAACTACATTGAATGACATTGCCTCAATACATGCTGCTGTTCATAAAGACCTGTTTCATTATCGGGATACAATTTTTTTAAAATATGGAATTACAAAAAGGGAATCATTATTCCTTTTATTAAACGCAACGGGTCTTGAATATGGTGAAATTGCTACATTAATGTTTATTTCCAGGAAAACGGTAGACAACATGTTCAATAGTGTGGCGAAAAAGTTTGTAGTTCAAAACAGGCATAACCTAACTTTATTTTGTATCAGAATGAGGCTCGCCAAACTTTCAACTGTAAAAAACGGCTACAACTCGAAATATAGCTTATCATTAAAATAACCAATAAACATGTACAAGAAAGCTCTTTACATCCTGATCATATTATCTTCAATAAATACAGCGATCAGCCAGGACAGCATCAGATTAATGCTTGAGTTTAAAATGGTTCATGTGGTAGATACCACACAACCTGCAAACCCCCGGATAACACCTTGCATGCTGCTTGCCGGATCCAGGATATCGGTTTACGATGACTATTATCGGACGATGCGTTATCTGGGTTATCGGGGTATCACTGTCACTAGAATATACAATGATGCCTCTGAAATCGAGGACGCCAAGGCAGGGATAACCAGCGACCAGATATATACCGACTTCGAAAAGCAGGAACTTATTACAGGCAGCTATTTTTGGAACACCTTATATGCAAAAGCAGAGCCGTTATCAAAAATAGAATGGGCCATACAACCTCAGAAGAAACAAATCCTTCAGCAGGAATGTCAGATGGCAACGACAACCTTCAAGGGCCGTCATTATACAGCCTGGTTTGCTCCTGACATTCCCATTAGTGCCGGGCCCTGGAAGTTAAATGGGTTACCCGGAATCATCCTCGCCGCAAACGACGACAAGAACGAAGTTTCTTTTACCTGTACAAAGATAACCATGCCTGAAAAAAATGCGCCGCCCATAGCGTTCTCCAAAAATGCGACACTTGTAAGTGTGGAAAAATTCGAAAAGACAAAAAAAACGTTTATTAAAGATCCAAAGGCGGGTATGGCAATGGAAGATCCAAGGGGAACGATAATTGCCCTAACTGCTTCGTCAGCTGACGTTGCGGCCATGCTGACAAAAACGAAACCCCGACCACTGAATAATCCAATCGAAAAAGAATAGTTGCAGGGAACTCTTCTATTGTAATAAATTGTATTTGATCTGACAAACGATAGTGACCGATTGTTTAGTTCAACGATTAGCGCTTGGTAAGAATCCTCCCCCATTCTTTTTTTTTAAAATCAACGAACAAATTCTGTGTTCAAACTTCTGGCATGTGCTCTTTTTGTAACGGTATTAACTTCCTTTAGCGAAGTAGATTCCTGCAAACCGACCGATGATCAGGTTGGATCAATGTGCGAGTATAGTTCAGACTTTTTCTGTGTTCTAATCTGGACTGGTGGGACTTGTGATGGAAATACCTATTATTACCCCTATTATCGGGTAAAACAGCAGTCAGTTGTCTAGTCCTGAAATAGCTTTTTTCTATCGTTGAATTCCATTCGATCATTGATTTAATGAGTTTTTTGGATTAAAGGACACTGTGGGAGAAGGAAAAAATAGGGTGGTATTCCCTATTTTTTTTTAAAAGAATGCCATTTACCTTGAGAATAATTTATCCACTCAAAATTTATTTTATGACAAAAAATCAACGAACAAAGTCTGTGTTCAAAGTTCTGGTATGTTCTCTTTTTGTAACGGTATTAACTTCCTTTACCGAAGTAGATCCCTGCAAACCGACCAATGAGCAGGCTACATCAATGTGCGAGTTTAGTGTAAACGAAACCTGTTATCTACTCTGGACTGGTGGGACTTGTGATGGACAAATCTATTATTACCCTTATAATCGGGCAATATAGTAGTAAGTTGAGCAATGGATGCGACGCAGGAATATAAAGTCGCATCCAAATGCATCTGTTTAAAAAGGGCATACTTCAACAGCAGGAAATGATAACAGTGCTATAGTACAGTACCTGTGTTAGTCTATGAAGAAGAAGGGTTCCGACAGCTGTATAGATCTATTTTTAAGCAGTTCTTATAAATTTTAGGAATGAAACTATTCTTTTATACGCTCTTATATTCTCTTGTGGCTTGCAGTTCTTCTGTTCCATCTTCAAAAGCCAAGCCCATTTTTACACTGAAGGACTTTCGCAAAACAGTTGAAATAGATGGGAAAGCAACAGTTTTGCCTGGCGTAGGAAGGCCTGTCCGGTTAACTTTAGTTCCGGAGAAAGGTGTTTTAATGTGTTTTGATGCCGCCATTGGATCTAATAAAAAATGGCTCCATATCTATACGCTTGATTCCATCAAATTGATAAGATCTGTCATAAACAACGGGTCAGCGGAAGGAGAGATGCTAGGTGCGTTTCAACTTCAATACGACAACCGTAACGGAGGTGAGATTTATATCACGGATGTTCTAAAACAACAAATCATCGTATATAAGGCAGACTCGTTAATAGCCGGAAATGAAAGACCTTTTAAAATTATCGGTAAACCCTTTAATGGATATCATGGCTTATCTATCAACGAAGACAGGCTGATGAAATCAGTGATCATTGACAAGTCATATAATATTGTTGATACCCGGGCGAGCGCATCAAACCATTCGCGGATGTTATTGAACAAGTACCGCAGCGATCTTTCAGTAAGAGATAGTTTCGGGCTCTATCCCAAGACCACAGATGATATTCCTCCCCAGATGCTCAGCCGGGTACTCGATGGTTGTCTCGGTATCTCTACCGACAATAAATACCTGATTTTTAGTGGGCTGACAACGGATTATTTATCTGTGTACGACACCAGCGGCAAAATGATAGCGTCTGCTATGGGCCCCGGTGAATTAGACGTTAGTTATAAAACAGAAAAAGCGGGTAATGGTGAACGAATTATCCCTTCATCCGGCCATAACGGATATGCTGGCAAGGCGAAAATAAACAAAGGCTCGATATACGTACTATATGACGGTAAGGATAGAAAGAGTCGTGATGAACACGCATCAGACCTGCTCCAATTTACCAGCCGACTAAATCCTGAAATAAGATACAAACTGAATATACCTGTATTTGATTTCGAAATTGATTGGCGTACGAAGCGTTTATACGGGTTAAGAATGGAAGGGTCAACGCCTCAACTGGTTATTTTTCAGCTATGAGGAGAGGTAATGGTAAAACCTGGCTGTTAATTTTCTGCTTACTCTTTCAACTGAGTATTAACTTTGGTTGTCAAAGACATATAAGGAGAAAAATAACTGACAAAGAATTGTCTGTTATCGTAGAATCATGTTCTGAACAGGTATACCCTGTCAGTTTGTATTATTTGGATGGCGACTGTTCTTTCTGTTTGGCAAAAGCAAAGGAATTTGATGAGAAAAAATTTCTCAAAGGCGCCAGAAGCCTCATTTTGTTTAAGGTGTCAAATCCATTAGTAGCCAAAATGTATATCCAAGAAATATCACTCCGATCCTGCGTAATATTGGATTCCAGTAATCTTTTTGCAAAATCATTCGCACTCAACAGTATGTATGAGATTTCCGAAAAAGGAGAAATCTTTTCTGAAAGAGCAGATAAATAAGCGCCTAGAGTTCTGTTCGGAAATACCTAAGACATTCTCAGACTTACATTTAAATGCTCCTGTATTTATGTTGATTCACACTGTTTCTCATCTTATCATTAAAGAATTGGAGTTCCTGTGCAGATAAACGGCTAACTTCATTGGCAGGAGCTGAGGGTTATTATGGAGGACTGACATCGCTGTGTAAATCTGATAAGATTAATAAAATAATTCGTTCAAATGATAAAGGCGAAAGATTGTGCTTCTGATCCATCTGTTAACATTCACGGGCAGTATAATTATGGCTTGTCCATCTGCTTCAATCATACAAAAGGCCAGCAAAAATCCCATTGAGCGAACGCACCCATAACTTATGCGAACACAGCCTATCAAAATAATACTCATTTTTATTTTTGGCATGGCTGCTAATTACCTGTACGCGCAAGTTTCCCTGAATGGGACGGTAACCGACAGCTTGGGAAAACCTCTACAGTCGGTAAGCATTACACTAAAAAAATCAAATGGTATTTTATTGGCTTTTGCAATCACGAATAATACCGGCGCCTATAAAATACAGTATAACGGACCGTTTATAAAAGATAGTTTGATGATAGAGGCCAATGCCATCAGTTTTAAAAAACAAAGCCTGCCTGTTACCGGCGCCACGCAAACAACCCGTTTCAAGCTGTCTGAGTCAAGCACAATGCTGCCAAATGTAACTGTGAAAAGAACTCCATTAAAAAAAGAAGGCGATACGCTGAATTATAATGTAGCATCCTTTGGTACCAAACAGGACCGGACAATAGGAGATGTGATCAAAAAATTACCTGGTGTGGAAGTGGCAGAAAACGGACAGATATCGTATGGCGGAAAACCGATCAACCGTTTTTATATTGATGGAGATAATTTATTGGATGGCAAATACAATATTGCCACGAAAGGAATACCAAGCGATATGGTTTCCAGGGTGCAGGTACTGGAAAATCACCAGCCGATAAATGTGTTGAAAGATGCAGTGAAAAGTGAATCGGCGGCAATGAATCTTGTTTTGAAAGACAAGGCGCGCCTCAAGATTATAGGCTCAGGCGATGCGGCATTTGGTTCACCTGATGTGTACAATGGTACAGTGAATACTATGTTGCTTCAAAAGAAAGTGAAATTCATTAACTACATTAAAATGAATAATATTGGTGTTGACCTGGCTGATGAAACCATCAATCACTTTGGATATGATAACCAGCCGCCACCGGATATTGTAAGTGCAAGTGCTGGAGGCAATCCCGATCTCTATAAAAAAAGATACCTGTTCAATAATGCCGCCTTGGTGAATGTGAACGACCTGGTAAACCTGAAAAAAGAAGTGCAGTTACGCATCAATTGCTATTATTTAATGGACAGGCAGAACCGTTCATCGCAATATTCGTCCACGTATTTCCTGCCGAACGACACGATCCGTTATGCAGAAAAACAGGATAGCCGTATAACTACCAATTCACTCAACACACAATTCACATTGACAGCTAACCGTAAGGATTATTACCTGAATAATGTAACACTTCTTGAGAATACGCCTAATAATATAACTTCCGCGTTGCAGGCAACTTCCAATAGTAATATCAGCCAGCAATTCAGCGGTATCACCACTAATATTTCCAATAAATTCAATGTCATTAAAAAATCAGCGGGCGGTAATGTGGTGGGCGTGTATTCCTTTATCAACAGCATCCGTAACCCGGCAACACTGGAAGTTGAGCCGGGATTGTACGCCGCTCAATTCAATAACAACAATCCATATGCGGCGCTGATACAGCATGCGGCCGTGCCTACTTTTTATACTGACAACTATTTTACTTTCATGGTGATCTCGCCAAAATTTCAGCAGGAATATAAAGTGGGCGTTAATTACCAGGAACAGCAATTGAATTCATTGCTTGAATCGCAACAATTAAATGGAAACAAAGCGGCAGTGGCAGATAGTTTTCACAACCAGCTTGACTGGAGCCGGTTGAAAGCGTATGTGCAGGCAGATTATACGTACGCAAGTGGGCCTGTTACATTTCATGCATCGATACCTGTTACTTACCAGGATACAAAATACCGGGGGCGCATCATCAATAATCATATGACCAACCTGCCGGTTGCACCCCGCCTGTATTTGAAATACAACACCGGCAAAGAGAGCTTTATTAACCTGAGTTATAGTTATAGCGATAGCTGGGCGAATATTGACCAGGTATATGATGGGTATGTTATGACGAACTACCGTAATTTCTTTACCAATGGAATTTTACTTAATGAATCGCAGCGCAATTCGTATGCAGCAACCTATATATTCAAGAATACATTGAAGATCTTTTTCTTTTCGATGGCTACAACTTATTCAACCAATACTAATAACACGATCAATGATTCGCGTATCAGTTCGATGGTACAACAATCAAAATTAATTCCATTCGAAAATATATCGCATAGTTCGCAGGTGTATGGAACGATCAGTAAATATATTTTCTCATTGCAGACAACCATTGGCAGTAAAGTATCCTGGAGCCGGTCGCTTAGTAACGCATTGCAGAACGGTGACCTTTTGCAGATACAGAATGATTCATACTCTGCCTATGTAAATTTCAATACCAAATTCAGTTCATGGCTCAACATGAGTTATACCGGTTCTTATATGACCTATGGAAGTACACCAGTTGGTAATACACATACTTCCAATCCCGCCTCACCCAAAGTGATAAAATGGCAACATGATCTCTCAGCTAATTTTGTTTTTAACAGTAATTTTTATTGCAGGGTGGGAGGAGAAAATTACAAATACCATATCCCCGGAACACAGGATAAGAGTTTCACTTTTGTAGATGCATCCTGCACCTATAAACTTAACAAACTGAAAACCGATATTGAATTGTCGTTAACAAATCTTGCAGGGATGGATACCTACAGTACCGCTTCTTTATCTGCCAACAGTATTGTAGAGAGCAGTTACCGTATCAGGCCAAGGATGGCGATGGTGAAGTTTTATTTCAGGTTTTGATCGTGAGTAGTGAGTATTTGACTCACGGTTGACGTCTCACACCTCACCATTTGCTTTCCTCATTTCTTCTCTCTACTTTCATAAAAACAAAACCAGCTATATGGAAAACCTGTTTGATACAACGGTTGCTGCCAATATTCTTTCTCGGATAGAAAAATTACAACCTGGTAGTAAAGCCTTATGGGGTAAGATGAATGTGGCGCAGATGTTATCGCATTTGCAGGCGCCGGTCGAAGTTGGGCATTATTGCAGGAAATCTCTTGCGAACAATTTAATTGTTACTTGTGCAGAAGAGTATTAATAAATGAAAAACATGGGTATTTCAGTTAACTTATAAATATATTATAACACCCGATTCCGAAGACCGTTTTCCCGATTTTTCTAGTTTGCAGTCACTCAGTTTCTTAGGTGGGCGGTCAATTGACAAAAGGTTCTGAACTAATCTGAACTAATAAGCGAGCTAACTCAATTGCTTGCCGTGTTTTACCTTTGCCTTACTATGAAAAATCCCAACATTCTCTCCTTCATAACATTTTCAGGATTTACCGATTTAAATAAAGTAGAAGCGTTGTTCAAACCTCACCACGACCGATGGAGAGAAAAGTATGGTGAACACTGGACAACGCAGTCCACTGCAAAAAGGCTTGAAGGAGATTACTGGAATTTCCTGGTGCCGGTTCATTTTGGCTGTATAGCTATTTTACTTTTTCTGGTTGTTATTTCAGTACCAATACCATTCCCTTTTTGGCAAATGCTTCTTGGTTTTGCCGTGATCAGTATCGTGCTTTTCAGGGTCTTAAAAAGCGTCCTCTACAAACCACGTTATGAGTTGCATTTTTTACCACACCTGAATAATACTGTTCAGCATGTAAATGGTGAGGCCAAAGAAGCTATGTCAAAAGCCAAATCAGGGCAGTATAAAACGTTCACGTTATTACTTATTCAATCCGTTTTCCAGAAGCTTTCTGGTTGCTCCAAATTATCGGACGGGAACATTCAAAGAGAACTGCTTTGTAGGCAATATGGCATCAGTAATGATACGCTGGATGCACCGTTTAAAAACCTGCTTTCCAAACCTTATAATGAACAGGAAGTCAAAATGAAAACAATGATGCAGGACTATTTTGACGAAGCAAGGAACTACTTTGAATTACTCAACTGTAAGCCAGCCCTAACCTTACTCCAGGAGATGGAGCAATCCCTTCACAAGGGCATAAAACTGCCTTTCTGAAACATCTTAAGTATACTTAGCGAGGTATAGCCGCACTTTCTGACCAATTTTCCGGAAACAAATTACTATGAACGAGTTTCCGATGATGTTCCCGTACTCCCAGGAGGAGTTTTGGGATAAGATGACAAAGGTGGTGGAAAAGGTAGTGGAAGTAAAACTGACCAGTGCCAATGCCCCTATCCCTTCTTCTCTGATACCTGAAAAAGCGCTGCTTAAAGCAACAGAGGTCTGTGCCATTTTCCAGGTCTCCAAACCCACCCTGTATGAGTGGATGAAGCAAGGTAAACTAAAAAGCTTCAAGATTAAATCCCGCCGTTATTTTTCCCACGCGGAAATCGAAGCGGTAATCAAACAAACCCCTTTAAGTAGCCAGACAAAAATGTGAGCCATGAACTGTGAACAAGCCAATCAGATTGACCTTGTGGATTATCTCTATTCGCTGGGGTTTTCACCGTCCAAAGTAGCGTCAGAAAACTACTGGTATCTATCTCCATTAAGGCAGGAAAAAACCGCCTCCTTTAAAGTCAATAAAGTAAAGAATATCTGGTTTGATCATGGTGTGGGGAAAGGAGGCAACCTGGTAGATTTTGCTTGTGCCTTTTTTAATTGTGATCTGTCACAGGCTTTGGTTCAAATAGCCCGCAACCCCGCGCAAAAACTTATCTCTTTTCACCAGCAAAAAACCGGTGCCAATTTACCCGAACCGGAAGAAAATTCAATTAAGATTTTGTCGGTCAGTTCTCCGATCACAGATATGCTACTAATCCGGTATTTAAACCAAAGAAATATTGCACTACAAATCGCCAATGAATTTTGCAAACAGGTGCATTATAAAAATGGTGAAAAGCACTACTGCGCAATTGGCTTTAAAAACAATTCCGGCGGCTATGAATTAAGAACCCCAAACTTCAAAGGAAGCAGTTCACCTAAGTACGTCTCATACTTTGATAATAAGGCAAACTCAATTAGTGTATTTGAAGGTTTTTTCGATTTCCTTACACATCAGACCATCCACAAAAATCAGGAAACGCAAAGGACCAATATCCTGGTATTAAACTCCCTTTCTTTTTTCACCCGCAGTTTACTCTTAATGGAAAAGCATGAGAAGATCCATTTGTACCTGGATAATGATAAGGCGGCAAAGCAATGCGTAGAACAGGTTATGAAAAGAACAAATAAGGTAAGTGATGAAAGCAGTTTGTATAAGGGCTACAAGGACTTAAACGAATGGTCGGTCAGTTTTGGGAGTCCCAAAAGGTTGGATCAGTCTTATGGTTTGAGACGCTGATTTTTTTGTTTAGCGAGCGGTGTTTTTGTTGCACAAAAACGCTGGCTCGCTTTTGACTCCCGTTGGTCGCAAAAGAAATATTGATGAAAATGATAAGTGAGAAAGTGCAGGAAAAACATAGAGGTGGGAGACCTACAAAGGCTATTAAACGGGAAGCCGCTACCGGGGTAAGGTTTACCAAAGCCGAATACTTTATTGTCAAACAGAAGGCAACCAAAGCGGGTTACAAGCCAACCCAATACATCCGTCAAATGGCTATCAATGGAAAGATAATTGCCCGGTTAAGCCAGGAAGAAAAACAATTTATCAGGCAACTCATCGGGATGGCTAACAATTTTAACCAGTTGACCAAACTCGCACACAAAGAAAAAATGCTGACTGCCATCCTGCATTTTGAAAGGTACCGAAATGAAATGGACAGGCTTTTAAAACAGTTGCGCCATGATCAGTAAAGTTATTGCCCCCGGAAAATCATTTAACAGGCTATGCCAATATCTCTTCAAAAGTGAATCAAATTCTCATGTAATAGATGCCCAGGGAGTAAGGGACTATAACCACAAATTAATGGCCGCTGATTTTGAGTACCAAAGAAGCCTTAACCCGGGACTAAAATCACCAGTGATGCACATGATTTTATCCTACTATCCGGGAGAGATAATCAGTGATGAAAAAATGACGGAGATAGCTAAGGAATATCTGAAGGATCTGAATATAGCAAACACCCAGTATGCTTTTGTCAGGCATAATGACCGGGACCACCCACATACCCATATTGTCATTAACCGGGTGGACAACGATGGCAAAACGATCAAGGATAACTGGATAGGTTTACGAGGTAAAAAAGTAGCCCAGCAATTAACCCTAAAACATGAATTGAAGCAGGCCCAGAAAAAGACATTGGAATTAACACATTTGGAACGGTTAAATGAGTATGAAGCTACCCGTTATCAAATCTACCAGGCCATCTGCGATGTCTTACCCAAATGCAGGAACCTGGATGAATTAAAATCCAGGCTCGAAAAACAAAAAATCGAAATGCTGTATAAATACAAGGGCCAGACAAACGAAGTGCAGGGGGTGAGTTTTAAACAGGGTGAATTTAAGTTTAAGGGCAGTGAAATTGACCGGCAGCATTCGGTTAAAAACCTTGAAAAAGCAATTGCTCAAAACTTGAACTTAAACCAAAGCCAAAAACAAAGAATTCCTTTAAGTAAAACCCAGAAAAAAACGATTGGGTTGATGTTAGAGATGCAGCGATCCCGGAAGACCAGTTTAATAGAGGAACTAATGCGCCCTGAATTAACCCAGGGCCAGACACCCCATGAATTACTAAAGAAGAAGAGAAAAAGCAAAAGACATCATTTATAAACCATAAACTATTGAAGTTATGAGCGATCTATTTATGCAATCTATTGTAGAGAAACTGGAGGGGATGGAACTGTTCCTAAAAGCACACTTCACTGATAAACCGCAGCCGGTTGATTTATCTCCTGTTCTCTCAGCAATAAATGCTTTTAAAAATGAATTGATTACAAAATATTTGGGTCAGGCTTTGGATAGTAAAACGCAGGCTGAAGTCAACCAAAATATGAGGTTACTGCTACAACAATTACAGTTACCAAGAAAGGACACTGTAGAACACAAGCACCATCTTCATAAAGGTGTCTGGGTATCGGTTGGGTTATTTATCACTAGCTTTTTATTAACCTGGGGATGGCTGGCAAGCCATCAGTCTTTTGAAACAGTACAGGCCAATGATATGAAGTACCGCTACTTGAAAAATTCGGGTAATAACAGCATCCTGAAACTTTGCCAATACACAGATAGCCTTTACCAAAAAGATGGAGCTGGATTTAGTGCCGGGGTGGAACAGGTGGAACAAAAGTTAATTGAGCAAGCGAATTTACTTCGGCTTGCTGGTGAAAGGGAGAAGGAAGCCAAGACCCTAAAAGAGCAGGCAGGCCGTCCGGTTCGTACCCCCTAAAAATTACTGACCATTATTGTATCAATATTTGTCTTTTTGTTGTATGACTCTTCCTGTAAATTGAGTATAATAGGTTTAGGTTGTTATTATTTTACTTGACTTTAACATACCTGCTATTTGTTTATGAATTTTGCTTTCTAACTCCCTCATATTATTACTGATTTTTCGATTAGTAACCTTAGCATATATCTGCGTTGTTCTGATACTTTTATGTCCCAACATTTGGCTGACCGTTTCAATCGGTACATCATTCTCTAAAGTTACTGCCGTAGCAAAAGTATGGCGGGCAACATGTGTTGTCAGGTATTTGTTGATCTTGCAAATAGTAGCTATTTCTTTGAGATATCCGTTGTAGCGTTGATTGGAGTTTACAGGTAGCAAACAATTTTTAGTTTGACAGTAGTAATCATTTTTATAGCGCTCAATTATTTCCAGTGGAATGGATAATAACGGTACTCTTTCAGTGCTTTTAGTCTTTTCCCGGTCCTTAACAATCCACTTACCTCCATCAATACCTGTAACAATATTTTGTGGCGTTAACTTATATACATCCAGGTAACTAAAGCCGGTAAAGCAACAGAAGACAAACACATCACGTACTTCTGAAAGCCTGTCTAAATCAAAATCCTTTTTATAGAGTATCATGATTTCTTCCATTGTTAGCCGATCACGTTCAGGTTCATGGTAAGAGCATCTAAACTGTGCTATCGGGCTGGTGCTGATCCATCCCTGGTCAACGGCAAATTTTGTTATGCGTTTTAGGATACGGATATACTTCATAGCAGAGTTACTGCTCAATCCATGTTTTGTTATAAGGAAATGTTCAAAATCGGAAGTAAACGAAACTTTGATATCACAAAGCGGAATATCTGAAACACGGAATTTGTATTTCACGAATTCTTTTATCTTTCCATTGGTAGTGTGAATACATTTTAAAGTGTTCTTTGATTTTTTACCACTGACTACTTTTTCTTTAAACCTGTCATGATAGAAATCCATTAATTCTTTAAATGTTTTTTGCCTTTCGCTGATACCGAGATACTCGTTTTTCAGTAATTCAGCAGTTACATTTCTGTCCAGTGCGATCATCCTTCTGTAATGCTTGTGTACATCGGCTTTAATGATTGCTAACTGCTTGTTGATTTCTCCTGCTTCTGCTGTAGTCCCCTCAGCACATTGATTCTTTTGATCCCAGAGCTTGTTTTCAATGTACTGCTGCGTAGCCAGTTCAATACGTTTATTGTCTACCGTCAAACGCAGGTAGATAGCGGGTTTGCCATTTTTGGCTCTTTGTTTGTTCAACCGGAAATTGATTGAAAAAACGGTTGGTTGTGTGTTTTTCATTTGCTCACCTTTTTAAATTGTTTTTTAATTCGTTTTCACAAGTTCATT
>JAYTOS010000198.1:0-28338 GCA_043747705.1 Bacteroidota bacterium | reverse complement strand
CAATTGTTGCGGATCATGCACAGACTGCCATCCCCATCCTTCCATTTGCTCCTGCGTAGTACCAGTATATTCATACCATCTTTTATTATACCAATATATCCAGCCATCCGCCTCAGCCATCCAGGCAAGATTCGGAATATTGTCAGCCAGCAACCTAAAACGGTCTTCGTCATTTGGTAGCTTATGGTGTATGTTATTATTTTCCATTAACGATATTATATTGCTTCAATAATAAATTCCTCCTTAGATCTTTTTTGAGATTCCTTTTCAGATATGACTGTGAGCACATGCAGAATAACTTCCTTTATCTGAGAAAATAAACCTGGCTTACGGATGTAGAAATGCGCCCCTTCTGCATAGAGCAGATTAATCATATCGTTGTTAAGTGATGTAGAAAAAATAACTACAGGAAGATGCTGTAACTGTTTGTTGTGTTTTATTTCTGACAAACATTCATATCCCGTTTTACGAGGCATGTTCATATCAAGAAAAACGATGTCCGGCAGGACCACATCGTCTTTGGCAAGCAGATCCATCAATTTTTCTCCATCATTGACCGTTTTGAGTGACGTTTTAATAGGTAATTCTTCCAGGGCATCTCTAAAAATTAAACAATCATCTGTATCGTCATCAGCAAGCAGTACATGGAGAGGAAGTTGTTTCATTAGACAACATAGAATTTATTCTGAAAAAGGCTGATGATTCCCGTAAAGCAGTATAAACGTTGGTTTGAATCCGGTAATTAAATCGAAACCCAGATGATTTTGAATATTAAATATACTAAAGGAGAGTAATATATTGCATTTTAAACTGAATTTATTCCAAATTATGCATTGTGGCACTCGGCCTTCTGATATCCAATGATGAACTGCATTTGCCTCAATAACTAGAAAGGAATAAGCTGACTGTTAGCTGTTTGAGTTATTTAGAGTAACCCCCATATTTCTCTACGAAAACACTTGCAACACTGCGGCTCAACAGTGAATGGTGATTTACATTCACCGCTGGGCCGCAAAGAACAGGGAGTTTTCGCAGAGAAAGAAGGATCAAACAACAGACATAACGAATAAAAAAAGACACGATATACATTATCATACTGCCATTTAATATTCTGGCGCAAATAGATTCAGCAATAATTTCCACCTATAATTTTGTTGCAATACAAATGTAAAAACTTCTGCCGATGGATGGTATAATACCCGGACCCGGGTATTCATCGGTACGACGGGTGAAATAGGCTTTATCAGAAATATTATTAATACCTGCTTTTAAGGAGTAACGATTAATTCGATAAGTAGCACTTACATCAAATACCGTATACGCCGGAATATAACCTGCCACCGGATCTGCGCTTTGTTTAGCATTCGTTGCATCACCATACGCATCACCTGCATTATTCATCTGCAAAGTGCCAGACAGTTTTTTGTCCGTATAAGTTAAGCCTACCCTATTGATATAGTTTGCGGCGGCTTCTACCCTGTTATCTTTAAATTCTCCACTTGTATATTTCGCATCAATCAATGAGAATGAATTAAAAATACTAAATCCTTTTTTTGAATTGATGTTTAGGTATTTCAGCAGGTTAAACTCTATATAACTTTCCAATCCCTTATGAACACTATTGGCAACATTAGTTCGCAAAGTATATTCATTTGCCATACCCGGATTTATCAGCACTGTACCAATTCTTTGGTTGTAGGCCAGGTAGAATAAACCTATATCAAAATTCAGGTAATTTTTTATAGTGCCGCGGTAACCCAAGTCGGCATTAAAGCCATTTGCATCTTTCAGATTGGGATCAATTTTTGAAGTAATTCCAAAACCTGTTAGTTGCGAATAATCAATAGGTCGGTATGACTGGCTGATATTGGCATAGATATTTGTATTCGGAGAGGTTTTGTATTCCATCCCTACTCCTGCCAATGGGATATAACGATCCCTATTTTCATTAGTGATAATTTTAGTGCCATTATCTTCCTTATAGCCCTTGCCTGTACTTCTCAAATACTCTAAACGAAACCCGGGGGTAATAGTAAAATGATTATTGACTCTGAAAATATTTTCTATAAAAGGCGCGATATTGGTGGTGGTAAAATCAAGATCATATTCATATTGGCCATTAACCGATAAATTAAAATCGGTTCCTGTTGTTCCTTCTCCACCACCTTGCCTTTTAAACCATGCAAACGCATAACGTAAACCTCCGGATACGATATTATCCATTTTACCAGACTTATAATGGTGCAGTAACCGTATCTCTGTGGTGGTATTATGCATATTTTCATTTTCTACTTCCCTGTGTACGTACTCGCCTGTTAACGGATCAATTTTATCCAATCCGCCAGCACCGCCATCTTCATTACGCCATACCAAAGCCCTGTTACTGAATAACAAGGATGATTTAACACTCACTGAAGTTTGTGGAGAGATCGTATAATTAGCATAAGCAGCTATAATATTCCAGGGGCTTTTTAGCCAATTCCTGCCTCTGAAAGAACTCCGCGGATTTGACTCAAACATACTATCAGTAAGCCCTCCCGGCATTTGTACCCTGTTTCGGAGTAATGAATATTCTATACCTGCATTCAATTTAGTTGTAGGATTATACTGTATTTTACCAAAAGCGGATAATTGCTTTTGCCCGCTGTTAGGTCTCCAGCCATTCATAGTCCGATATTGAACAAAGCCATAATAGCTCCATTTTTTTATGGTACCTGCAACCGAATTGAACGTATTGAACAGCCCAAAACTTCCTCCGGTTTGAGAAGTGTAGAACTCAAAAGTTTTATTTTTAGGCGCATCGTTCACCACATAATTAACCATCCCGCCAAACTGCGATCCAAATTGCAGGGATGCGGCACCTCTTACCATTTCAATACGGCTAACCGCTTCCATAGGAGGAATGTAATAGGCTTCATTATATCCAAATATATCGGCGCTGATGTTATACCCATTCTGCCGCGTATTCATTTCAATACTTTGTGTGGGGTTAAGACCCCTTGTGGCGATTCCATTGGCTGTAAAACCGCCTGTTTCTGTTTCTACTATATTTAATCCGGGTATCCTTCCTAATATTTGTCTTGTATTATTAATAGCCTTATTGGCATCCAGGCTATCTACGAGGATTACTTCGTTTTTTTTTCCGGCATAAATAATTCCATCTTTTACTTCAGGCATATGGCCAGTACCACGCACCGTTCTGATTCCGGTAACACTTACTTCTTTTAATACAATAGTTTTACTGGTGTCTTTTACTTGTTGTGCCGTTAAGCTTATGGGGAAAAGAGCTATCAAAAAATATCTTATACTCATCACTATATACTTTAGGCTGCAAATGTGAATGAGTATTGAGATGATTACTTATACAATCGGGAAAAAAAATTACGAGAACGGGAATAAGGTTAAGATTACCTTATATAATAGCCTGATGTTTTACATTTTCATGCAGTTTAAATAAAAATAGTCGTTAGAGAAGGTGGAACCGATTGAATATTAGAAAGTATCGGCTGATACGCGTACCAAATTTTATTCTACCGCCTTATATGCTTTTAAATCCCGCACACAAGCAGCATCCAGCACTGGTAAAGAGTTCTCTGGATTCCTGACCAATCCTGCTTCAATAGCATAATACATCAGGCAGCTTCGGTTATTGCAATGAAATTTATGCAATAGGTCTTCATGCAGCGTTTGCATGGCAGTTCCATTATTTACCAGGCCCAGTAAATGCCCGGCTTCATGTTCTACAACACCGGTTTCCATTTTTATCCTGTCTGCTTCACCTACGCCTTTCGTATTTTCCAGGATCGTTTTTTCAAATACCACCATGGCGGTATTACGATAAGCAATACCTCCTATCCAGAATCTTGCAGAAGCCGCATCAGCAAAATAAATATAGAGTGATACGAGGTTTCCTTCCGTGTACAAAACCCTGTTCTTAAGTGCAAAAGAGTCTGCATCCTGTGTGGTTATTTTTGCCTTAGCAATAGAACCCACCTGTTTTAAGGTAACGGTTACACCTGCTGGTTTATATACATAATTTTTTAAAAAAGATACCAGGTTATTCACAGAGTGGTCATGCGGGCGCATACCCGGCGCAAATTGTATTTCAATATTTAGTCTTGTATATTTTACAGCACTGAGGAGATCGTGTGCTGATTGCCCTACATCCAGTTTATCAGCCATGCCTTTATTAACGACAGGCTTAGTGGAAATTAAATTATTATCACACGAGAAAAATAGTATGCAACAAATACATAGTATGCCCGTTTTTTTCATAACCCCTGCCGTAGCAATTAATCATTTTTTTTTATAATCAGATGAAGCATTATGCCAACTTAATTTGATTCACATTTCGGTAAGCGACCTCTCTGACAGAACTTTCTGAGCCTTCTAATAATCGTGAATGGCATCCGCAAATATCCATGATAGAAGTATTCATATCTTCTGTAAAACCGGTTTTAGGGTAGGCACAAAAAAGACAGAATTCCGCTTTTTCACAGAACCTATTCCATAAATGTTCCAATTGCACTGTTGCGCCGTTATGTCCTTGCGCCCATAAAATGGCTACCATTTCCCCAAACGCCCGTATTTGCCCGTTTTTTTTACCGGCCTTCCCTATCAGGTTCGAAATGGCTTTTATAAAGAGCTCTTCATCGGGCCAGTTATTTACCATGAATGTATCAAGCATTTCTTCTGCGTTCACCGGTATATATGATTTTTCAGCAATTAATGAATCAACAAATAAACCATAAGAGGCAAGCCTTTTATACAAAGCGGTGAGATGTGTTTCCGTGGCTATTACTATTACAGTGTCGCCTGCATTAACACCTCCACCTACAAAGCCGGTAAGTGTATCCAGAAAAATGGTATCATTCTCATAAATTTGAACTACGTGCTCACATGGGGCGATTTCACCCCAAAAAATATCAGAACTGGTCCGTAATATCTCGTTATTCATCGTTGCTATCATCTGATTGTTTATTAATTGTTTCTTTCTACTTGTTGTTTCTTCTACATAAAATCACAATAATCACACCATGTAAATGTGGCACGATAATTACACCTTTAGGTACAATAGCAGGAGATTATGCGTAAGCATTTACCCACCTGCAGGTTTCGAATCCAACCCTCTTACAAAATATCCACAATATTGAGGAATATGAATGCCCATCAGGGGGAATTCATTCTACAGATTAGTGGTATCTGTTGGCAGCATACAATATCCATCCCGCAATTCGCGGAATAAAATCCAATATCCGACAAAATAATTTTTAATACATTACCATTAATTAATATTTGAATTTTATATGAAACATATTCTTTTAGTTGATAGCGATCTTTTATTTACCACAACAATTACCAGCCTCCTTCAAAAAGAGCATTTTAACGTATCTGTTGCCAAAGATGGGAAAGAAGCAGCTATTGCACTTGCCGGAAAAAATTTTGATCTGGTGATCACAGATCTATTTATGCCCTATTCCAATGGGTTTGAATTGGTAAATACTATCCGCCAAAATAAGTTTACCTATATACCGGTAATGGTTGTATCGGATGTAACTAAGGTGCAAAGCATTGCCAATTGTTTTCGGCTGGGCGCAGATAAATACCTGCAAAAGCCATTGAATATCCCTCAGTTATTATCAGAGATAAAGAGCCTGGTGCTAAATGAACGAAATGTGGCTGCATAAAGAATTTTCAATATCAATTCTTCTTCGCGCATGGTCGTATTCTTGGGATTCATTCCCGGTTTTCATAAAAATCTGTTTTATCATTTCAATACTGGCCTTATTGGGGATTATAATAGCCCTGGTTGATATATCTGTACAGAGATTCTCACGAAAACGCCTGGAAGAAAGAACGACGTTGTTATCTGTCAGAATAAATCAATTGCTCACGTCAGCCGTTATGATGGAAGAAACAACCACACAAAAAAAAGGCAGTATTGTTAAATCAAATTTTGATATTGGTTCTTTTTATGACCCCGGCATCCCGGCTAAAGAAGTAAATAAAATATTAATAACAGAAATGATCCGCTACCGGAATTATTTTTCCGGTCAGATCGCAGAACGCATTCGTAAGTTGTATATTGATCTTTCGCTTGATAAAGAAGCTATTAACCAGTTACATAAAAAAAACTGGGAAATAAAAGCGGCCGCGCTTTCAGAGCTCTTTAAAATGGATATTGAAGTTGATCACACAGACCTGCTGCAACTCGTGCATGATAAAAACCGGTATATACGTGAATTTGCCCGTTTATCACTGATCAAGTTTGCCAAAAATGATCCGCTGCAGTTCTTACATGAGTTGAATGAGCCAATATCGCAATGGGAGGAATTTGAAATATTCTTATTGTTCCAGCAAAAAAAAGATTTTATACTTTCTTCTCTTGAGGGGCTAATAGCTTTAGATAAAGAGCCTTCCGTTGTTTCTCTGTGCCTTAAACTGGCTGTTTATTTTAAGCAGGCAACTGCTGTAAGCCTTATATTAAATCTTATTAAAACACCCAATCTTAAGTTGCGTGGAGAAGCCATTGCTTCCCTTGGCAAGCTGGAAGTTAAAGGCAGTGAAAAAGAGCTGGTATCTATATATCCAGAGCAGCCGCATGAGATAAGACTGGAGATACTTACTGCTTTGGGAAGGATACAAAGCGGGGAATGCCTTGATTTTCTGGAAAAAGAATTTATTTCTTCTTCAGATTTTGAAATTAAAAAGCATGCATCAGATGCGATTATAAAATTGTACCCACTCTCCAAAAGCACTATTGAAAAACTGATGCATGATGGAGGAACTTTGAATCAAAAAATATTGAATCATTCTCTGGATCCCTTAATTAATGCATCATGAAACATTTTCTTGGTCGTTTTTTTGATTCCTATCAGAATGTGGTATTCGTTTATTGCTGCACGATTTACGCTATCTATTCCTTACTTACATTTTTTTCGTACCTGTCCATTGTAGCTAATATGCGCAGGAATCGTATACGGGAAAAATTAGTATTGATCCAATCGCCTTTAACACCGGGCATCTCTATTATAACAGGTGCATTTAATGAAGAAATAACCATCATTTCGAATGTACGGTCATTATTGAACATGAACTACCCATTATTTGAAGTGATCATTGTAAACGATGGCAGTACAGACAAAACACTTGACAAATTAATTCAGGAATTTACACTTTCCGAAGTGGAGTTTGCCTATCATTATTTTATTCCATCCTCACAGATTCAACGCATTTTCAAATCGGAAAACCCTGCCTGTTCAAACCTGTTGGTGATAGATAAAATAAATGGTGGATGCAAAGCAGATGCGATTAACGCCGGTATCAATGCCTCTTCTTACCCGTATTTTCTGAATACCGATGTAGATTGTATACTCGATAACGACACATTGATACAACTGATACAACCTTTTGTTGATGATAAAAAACGTGTTATCGCTACAGGTGCCACATTGCGTATGGTAAATACCTGCATTGTTGATTCCGGCGTATTGGTAGAGGCAAAAGTGCCGAAAGAAATTCTGCCGATTTTTCAGGAAATTGAATATATCCGTTCTTTCGTTTTAGGCAAGATGGGGTGGAACCTGATAAATGCCATACCAAATGTTTCGGGTGGACTTGGCATGTTTGATAAAGAGATTGTGATTAAAACAGGGGGCTATGATCCCAATTCATTTGGTGAAGACATGGATATGCTAATGCGTATGAGTAAATATATGCTGGAAACAAAACAGGAATATGCTATCCGTTACATTCCCCAATCGCTTTGCTGGACAGAAGGGCCTTCTACGCTTAAAGTGCTTAAACGGCAACGTATCAGGTGGGGCAGAGGTTTATACCAGATCTTTTCTACCTATTACAAATTGCTGTTCAATCCTAAATATAAAATGTTGGGGATGGTAGTTCTTCCTTATAATTTCATATTTGAATTCTGTGCACCGTTGGTTGAACTTCTGGGTATTATCTGTTATATCTACCTGATCATGTCGCACCTGATTAACTGGCCTTTTGCCCTTATCTTATTATTATTCGTGTACTCCTTTTCCATACTGATCACGCTTTTATCAATTGTTTGGGACCAGCTGGTCATCAGGCGTTACCGCTTCAAAGAGGTATTGAAATTATGCCTGTTTGTTTTTCTTGAGCCCATTATTTATCATCCCCTGGTCATGATTTTTGCACTTATCGGTTATTGTAACCAGTTTTTAAAAATGAAATCCCATTGGGGTCATATGGAGCGGAGAGGATTTACACAAGCAGAGAAAGTGGAAGCAGCACCTATTAATTCATCCATTTTATAAGGGCAATGAAAAAAATAATTAAATGGTCGGGATTAATATTAGCACTGGTTGTGCTGATCTCACTGTTTTATTATGTGAAGGAAAAGAAGAACAGACCGGTTGTTTCAAACGATGAATTATTACGAATGGCATTTCGGGAGATACGTGAACATAAGAATTATCCCAGGGCCATAGAATTAACCAGGCAGGCCCTTGCTATATCACCTGGCTATGCAGATGTACAGGTAACACTTGGTCGTGCTTTTATGCTTAATGGCAATATCGATTCTGCCAAAGCAAACCTTGAAAAAGCAGTAGTAAAAGATAAAAAAAATGAGGCCGGGCTACTTTACCTAGTTAATATAAGTATACAGGAAAAAGATACGGTTACTGCCTTGCGGTATCTTGATCAATACCTCAATTTCTACCCTGCGGATAAAGATACCTGGCTGAAAAAATATATTCTGTTATTGCAACATGGAGAATACATACAAGCAACGACGGTCTATAATTTTTATACTTCCAGATTTGATCCGGATACCATCCGCGCGATCAGTTTTGATCACTGGAAATTGCTGGGTGCTTCTGCGCACAAGAAAGGGGAGCTGGCAATGGCTTATGAGAGTTACCAAAAGGCATTACGCGTTCGTCCGGCTAATGTAGAAATATTGCAGCAATTAGTAAACCTGGCCATCCATTTCAGTAATTATCCATCTGCCTTAAAATATAATAATGTTTTATTAAAACAAGATAGTGCCAACCGGATGTACCTGATAACTGCGTCAACCATCTATCAAAAACTACATGACAATGAACATGCTGCCTGGTATGCCGCTAAAGCATACGCACTGTATCCTTCAGATATGATTACGAGGAAAAATCTGGTTGCCCTTTATCTGGCTCTTACAAAAGATGAAATACCATTTAATAAAATCAAATACGCAACATTAGCCTTACAGGTAGAACCTGCACAAAAAGAAGCTTTATTGTACCTGATTAATGCGCATCTTGAATTGCATCAATATACTGCGGCACTGAATATCACTAACCACTCTTTGGGTTTTTATCCGTCCGATCAGGTATTCATTGATAAAAAAATAGGTATCCTGTATGATATGGGGAGTTACCAGGCTTGTGCCGATTATCTGGAATCCGTGCTCCGGCAAAGGCCGACTGTTCAGAATATAAGGGCTTTTGATGATGTGCAAGGAATGATAGCTTCGGGCTTTAGTAAACAACAAAAATGGGATGATGCATTGGCAGCGATCGGGAAGGGATTGCTGTATAATAAAAACAACAAAGCACTTTTGGAGCAACTTGTAAACGTATATGCTTCACAAAATAAAATAAGCGATGCGATGGCAATCATGGACCAACTTCTCTTGCTTAATCCCAATCGTGATGCTTATCTTTTTAAAAAAGCAGGCTTACTGGCAGCACAACATCAATTCGAGCGTGCTGCCATAATCACTGCTACACTTTATCGGAAACACCCTGATGCCACAGAATATAAAACAGCCTATCTCGATCAGTTACTTGGTGCTGAAAAATTGGGAATAACGGAACAGGATTGGGACAAAGCTATTCACTTTTACAACAATGCGGCAACAACAGGAATGCCCGGTTATTTCCAGTTATTATATGCAATGACCGCTTACGCAGGCAAAGGAGATTCTTTACATGTTTTAGCACTAACCGATACTGCTCTTACCCATTATCCGAACGATTCCCTGTTCCTTATAAAAAGATCACTCGCTTTTGGAAATGTTTTGCTTTACCCCGAGGCACTTACCATCAGCCGTAAATTGCTGAATAATTACCCATCTGATACAGCACTTCAGAAAATATATCTTGATCAATTATATACCGCGGGGAAGTATTTTGAGAAAGAAAATAAAAATGATTCCGCATTAAATACCTTCTTTACTGCCTATGCTTTTGCACCAAAAGATACATTTGCCCTTATGAACCTATCGGCTATTTATTTTGTAAAAAAACAATATGATTCATCTGTTTATTATGCCAATATAGGATTACAGTCAGACAGCAACAATGAATACCTGCTCATGAAAAAGGCATCCGCATATGAGGCAATGAAACAGTACGGATCCGCTTTTTTTTCGGCCATCCGTTTAGTGCAACTGCATCCATCGAAAACAATTGCTGACTATGCAAATTACTTAAAAAGCAAAACGTATAAAAATCAAATAGGTATCTCGTACCTGCATTCATTCTTTTCATCTTCTTCACAATATGCTTCCCTAACAGGAATACAGTATATGCGGCGATTTGAAAAAGGATCATTAACGGCTAAGTTAAATTACGGTGATCGTTACGCAGGCACCGGCATTCAGGCTGGATTGGATGCCTATTATACACATGATAGTACTTATTATTCCAACCTTTTTATAAATCGTTCTACAGGTATTGTATTTCCTTACTGGCAGGCAGGATATTCTCTTTTTCGCAATTTTAAAAAAGGATGGGAAGGAGAAATAGGTGCACGATACCTGGGTTTTGATTCGCTTAATAATTATACAGCTATGGCTTCAATAGGTAAATATATTAAGCGTACCTGGCTGAACCTGCGCGGCTTTTATACATACAACACAAAAAAGGGGTACCCATCTTACCAGTTCACTGCAAGGCAATACTTAAATGATAAAAATGATTATCTGTCGGCTATCGCAGGTTTGGGCAGCATACCTGATGACCAAAGCCTAAATTATAATTTCAATAATTTTTCAGGCTTCATTTCAAAATCTGTAGGAATCGGTTTCCAAAAAAAAATCAGGTACAAAACAACTTTTCAGGCTTTCCTTAATTATACTAACTTACAGGTAACACCCGTAAAGACTTTAAATCAGTATGATGTTTATATAACATTGTTTCGGAACTTTTGATTATGCAGGTACGTAGGCAATATCATATATTTCATTGGTTATTTTTATTAACTTTTTTTGTAATTGGCACTATGTCTTGTTCCGCTCAGCAAATAGAATTGGCAAGAGATGGCTCATCCGCATATAAAATTTATCTTCCGTCAAAACCAGTAAAAACAGATATAAAAGCGGCAGTTGTTTTACAGGATTATTTTTTTCGTGTTACAGGCGTACGTTTACTTATTGACCATGAAAATAATACAACTCCTCGCTCACCCGGGTTTTTTATCGGTGCTGGTTTCCCTCCATTTAATACCGAAGAAATTACTACACTTCCTGCTGATGGGTTTATTATCCGTACAGTTCAAAAAAATATATTGATCGCCGGCAACAAGGGAAACGGTACTTTATATGGGGTGTATACATTTATTGAAAAATACCTGGGATGCAGGAAATGGGATGGACATACTGCATTCGTACCTAAGTCCACCACATTAACCATTTCATCTGATATCTCTCAAATAGAAAAACCGGAACTTCAATACAGGGAAGTTTACCTGCCGGCTTCTTTCGATGATGAGTATTTAGATTGGCATAAACTTCATCGGTTTGAAAATCTTTGGGGAATATGGGGACATTCATTTTATAAATTGGTGACTCCATCCGTTTATTATCGTATACATCCCGAATATTTTTCATTGGTAAATCAGCAAAGAGTGCCATTGCAATTATGCCTTAGTAACGCTGCGGTATTAAAAATAACAGTCGACAAATTACAGAAACTGATGAATGAAAATCCGGATGCTTTGTATTGGTCGGTCAGTCCAAATGATGATATTGGCAACTGCGAATGTGATAACTGTAAAAAGCTGGATGAAACAGATGGCGGCCCGCAAGGCTCGTTGATCCATTTTGTAAATGCAGTTGCGGCCCATTTCCCAAATAAAATAATTACAACTATTGCGTATGGTTATAGTGCCCGTGCTACTAATAATACACATGCCGCTTCTAACGTTGCCATCCTGCTCAGTAGTATTGACGCCTACAGAACAAATCCCCTCGAAACAGAGAGCAGTGCAACGGCTTTCCGGAATAACCTGATACAATGGAAAGAGAAGGTATCGCATTTATTTGTTTGGGACTATTGCACGCAGTTCACCAATTATCTTACTCCGTTTTCGGTATTAAATACCGTTAAACCTAATATTGATTTGTTTGTACGAAAGGGTATCACCGGCGTATTTGAACAGGGCAGTGGTAACACCCACAGTGATATGGCAGAAATAAAGGCATATGTTTTTGCTAAACTTTTATGGAACCCATCAGCTAGTGCAGACAGTCTTATCAATGATTTTGTCAGGGGTTATTATGGTAAAGCTGCTCCGGTAATCATGAATTACTTTTCCCTTTTACAAAAAAATGTACGCAATAGTAGCACCAGTCTGGATATTTATGGCAATCCCGTGAATGACCATACCGGTTATCTTTCACCCGAAAATATGGAAGCTTATAGCCAACTGATGGATAAAGCAGAACAACTGGTAGAAAATGACCCCTCCTCTTTCCGGCATATTCAGGCAATCCGTTTATCTCAGGAATATGTTTACCTGCAACAGGCAAAATTCTATGGCAAAGACCCGCAAGGGGCATTTGAAAAAAACAGTGATGGTGCATTTATTGTTCGTCCGGGGTTATCAAAACGCGTTGAACGCTTTGCCGCCATGTGTTCAGATGCCGGGGTAAAAGAATTTTCTGAAGGTGGCATCTCACCTGCAAAATATGCTTCGCAGTGGCAGGCTATTTTTAAAACAGGGCCTGGAAATAATCTTGCGGTTAATGCTGCTGTAAAACTTGCGTACCCATACGCGCCTGAATATCCTTCAAAAAAAGAAAGGACATTGATAGATGAAACGCCGGGCTATGAAGACTTCAGTTACAGCTGGCTTTGCTTTTACGGTGTTCCCATGGAAGCATCAGTAGATTTGGGTTCGATAAAAAAAGTAACGGCCATTTCCATGCATTTTTTGGAAGATGCGCGTCACTGGATATTCCGTCCGTTGGGCGTTAGTGTAGAAGTATCAGGTGATGGTATCAGTTATCACGCCCTCAATACCATTATCAATAAAATGAGTGAGGAGGATTATACGGTAAATTTTATGCCCTTCCGTTTTCCCATAAATGATAGCATACGTTATATAAAAGTGAAAGCTACCAACTGGCCCTCCCTGCCCGTCTGGCGTTATCATAAATATAAAAAGCCGATGATTGCCTGTGATGAGATATGGGTGGAATGATTATTGTAAAACTTATAAGTAATAAACTACTTATCATGTCTCAATACGCTCTTTACACCCGTTTCATTACACATACCCATAAAGGGAATGCATTGATAGAAATATTAATGAAAGCTAATCAGATAGTATCCGATGCCAAAGGTTGCCGGCTCTATATTATTAACCATACTCCTGAGAATAAAGATATTATCTGGGTAACAGAGCTCTGGGATACCCAGGAAGACCATGCCATTTCTTTAACACTTGATGGTGCCAAAGAACTGGTTACTGAAGCCATGCCGCTCCTCGCTTCCCCACCTGAACAGGTTGCATTGAAAGCGGTTGGAGGGAAAGGAATATAAGGCTGAATCGGGAAAAAGGTATCTGGGGATAGATATATTACCATTACTCCTAACTCACATTTTTAGTATTATCTCTAACGGGCAAATATTTTTATTGCTTAACCAACCAGTCCGGCAATTGTGAAATATACTTTATTTTTTTAAGCGAAGCCGTATCAAATGCTGAGGGATAGTGGATGGCAAAATATGGTTTTTTCCAATCTGCTTTTTTAACAAAAGGAAATCTTACGCCATGGTCGCCACTAATAATCACAATCTTATTTTGCAACACCGGATGTTCTTTCAGAAGTGCTTCTATTAAGGTATTTCCATACTCCAAATACTCAATGTATTCGCTTTTAGCGGTTGCTGCCTCATGGGCTTCACCATTGTTCTTAAGTAACTCGCCATGTCTGTTCCTGAAGTAAGGCATATGTGGAATAAGAAAATGTGCCCATATCAGCTTATATCTATCCGGATCTTTTCGTAATACACTATCCAGGCTTTTATTAACCGATATGTTATACTGGTCTACTTCCATAGTCTTTTGGGCAACAACCGCATTAAAAAATAAACTTCCATACAATAACTGCTTACCATAAGTATCAGGAAAATAAAAGAGATCCATCAGCTTACCGTGACCCCCAATTGTTAGAAAGTCGAGATTTAAAAATTTCTCATCGTTATAGTCGATATCGGCGATCCATTTACTTCTTTGCAGCCTATGGATAGAAGAAGCAAAACTTTTGGGCCGTATGCTATCATCATAATTAAAGATGGAGTTAAGAGAAAATAGTGTTGCACCGTATCTTGATTTAATTGTTTCTAACAAGATAAAATGTTTGCCAATAAGGAAACTATCAAGTGGATCAGTATAATTAAAATACTGTTGTAAAGATGCAGTGGAGGGATACTGATCCATCAAAATCCAAACAATACCTATATCTTTCTTTATCAATCTACCAGTTCGGCCATCCATAGTATGTTCACGGTAATCGTTATAAATTCCATTACCCAAGTCAATGAGTATTAAAAAAAATAAAAAAAGGTTACACCATTTATTTATGATTCTGTTAAGGCCTTTATTCCGTAACATTATTTTATGTTCTATATACACAAGTAAGGTAATAAAGAAAAAAAGGCATACAGAATATTGCCTGTTACGGAAACTGAATATGGACAACTGGTTTTTTATTTCATACCGGAAATAGTCACTAAAAAGAAACAAAATAGCAAAAACAAGGATTGAAATGGTCGTATTCCGGAGTAAAAAAAAATTACCAAGCAGGGTTATTATTAAACCGATTACTAAACAATAAATGATGATAAATAAAAATGCATCTGCCAGTATAAAGGAAGAAAAAGAATTTGAAGACTGATATATAACAAAATATAACCCGAAAAAATAAGGGGCAATAGGTTGGCTCATCAAGCCTACACTCTTTTTTTCCATAAAAATATTTTTCTGCCTGAAGAAGCACATTCATGCGTATGTAATAACTTAAAATAAACCTGAAACCTGCCAATAAATTCTTCTTCCCGGTAATCATCAAAGATGTCTTCCCTGTTTTGCAGCATCTCCTGCACTTTGGCATCAGATTTAGGTACAAACTCAACAATAGCATACCGGGTAGTGATATTGGCAAATAATTCTGCAATAAATGATAGCGGTACATTTCTTGAAATACAGAGGTGATGTACCAGGGCAAGGGCCAATAGCATATCGCCACCCAGGCGGTCAATCAGGGAAATTTTTTCTTCATTGGCCCAACCGGCACCAGGCGTTGGTTGCGCAATATCGGCAAGGATGGTTTTAATATTCTTTGTGTTGTTGTTTTTTGTTGATTGATATATTTGGTCGGCGCAATCATGGTCCATTTCTATGGCAATTACCTCATCGGCATATAAAGAAGCAATTTCAGAGAACCTCCCGTTATTCGCACCCAGATCAATTACGCAAGAGGGCTTAAGTTCTTCAAGCCATTGGGTAACCATACTGGTTTTACTGTTGATATAAGTGTTTGATGCGATCTCTTTATCATAATACCGGATCCAGTGTTGCGGATGAGCGGAATATTGCCAACCGGCAAGAGCTTTTTGTAACATTCCCCATAAAGCAACTAATTTTTGCTTATTAAAAGAAGTGTGAATACTGATTTTTTTTTTGCTGTTATTCCTGAATTTTGCATGCAGGTGAATATGTAAGAGCAAGGTGGAACTAAACCAGGTTTTGCGCGGCAGGTTCCTGCTGATGAATGGCAGTTCCCAGCCTTCAATTGCAATGCCCAATAGCTTTGACCACGCGGTATCATTAAAAAAAATCAATGCCATAGGACCAAGCATTGATTCACAAAATTGTCTATACGCTATCCATGGCTTGCCTTCTTCATAAAGTTCGAAAGAAAGGGTATCGAAAAAAACACACCTGCCCTCGTGAAAAGTAAAGTTGAAAGGTGTTGCATCTTTCAATATCATTTCATAATTAATGGCGATCATATTGATCTTTAAAAAAGTCAATAGAACATCTTTCCATTGATTAGCCGTCCATTCCGATGGAAGTGTAATGTTGTGGATGATTTCGGGAATAAGTACGCGATAGTAAGCCTGTTCATCCCTTCCTAAAATACCTTCTGCATGATCAATTAACAAGCCTTCCGTAACAAGCTTTTCGTATAGGCCTGATTGCATTAACCAATTATAGGCCGGCGCATAAGAATGAGTAACAAACCGATATACAACCCTGTCTTTCAACACTACAAACCCATCCCTATCCCGGTATGATATGGATTGTTGCATTTATTCTTCCCGGTCATTTACAAGTAAATTGTCTTGGTTTTTTTTTCGGGAAAAGGAAAACCGAACAAATTGTACTATTTTTTTAAAGAAAACAAGTACTGTCAGCATCCCCGATAATAATGCCTGAAACAAGAGGCTCCCCGAACCAGGGTCGAGGTACATTAGTTGGTGGGTCATGAATAGCAGGATTTGGTTAAAATTAGACAAATAGACCGAATTATTACAACTAGGTTTAATATGTTTTAAAAAATGTGTTTTCTCTTCTCCGGTAATTAGAGCAGAACAGTTTTACATTTGCAGCCTCATGGGACAAAAAAAACTCATCCGTTTCGAGGCCATCAAACAATTTTCCAATGTATTGGAGTACCCGCAGGGAATGCCGGGCAAATGGGCCGGCTTTTTTAAAAATGAGGCCCTTATCACGTTGGAACTGGCCTGTGGCAAGGGTGAATATGCAGTAGGACTGGGCAGGTTACATCCGAACAGGAATTTTATAGGTATCGATATCAAAGGCAACCGCATCTGGCGGGGGGCAAAAACAGCATTGGAAGAGGGCCTGGGTAATGTGGCATTTATCCGCTCGCATATTGATAAAATCACTGATTATTTTGCTGCCGGTGAAGTAGCAGAAATATGGATCACTTTTCCCGACCCGCAATTACGGGAATCCAAGGCTAAAAAACGACTTACCCACCCGAGATTCCTTCGGCATTATCAAAAGATACTGGCAAAAGACGGGGTAGTGAATTTGAAAACAGATAGTCCGGACCTGTATCAGTTTACCCTCACAGTTATCAACTTATTTGGTTTGGATTTGTTGGAGAATACGGATCAGGTATATGCACAACCCGAAGTAAAACCAGAGCTACAGATTAAAACCCATTATGAGGGGTTGGATATTGCGCAAAGCAACCGCATTCATTATCTCTGTTTCCGTTTAAATAAGGAACTGCCATTAGAAAAAGATGCGGTACTAAAACAACTGTACATTGAGCCAGACATTGATTGAAGGAATTGATTTTTACCACGACGACCATGGCTACATGGTGCTTACCGAAAAGTATCACCTTGAAAAAGGCCATTGCTGCGGGTATGGCTGCCTTCATTGTCCTTACCAGTACGAATCAGTACCCGAGCCCCGGAGGTCTGAATTACTGGAACGGGAAACAAAAATTAAAAATTCATAAACGCTATTTTTTGCACCAGATTGAAAGTATACATCTGTGAATCTTCAACGATTTTATTTCTTTCTGGTAATGCCGTAATTTGTTACCATAAATCATTCAAGGTGGCAAGCAAAAAATCTCCTGAAAAATTGAAATCCATACTGCCCAGTGGCAAAAAAGACAGCTCTTTTTTCGAACAGGTGTATGAGGTAGCCAGGCAAATTCCAAATGGCCGTGTTACTTCATATGGGGCTATCGCCGCATATCTCGGAACAAAAATGAGTGCCCGTATGGTAGGCTGGGCTATGAATGGAGCCCATCTGCAAAAAAACATACCCGCGCACCGCGTAGTTAACCGCAATGGCATGTTATCGGGCAAAATGCATTTTGCCACACCCACACGAATGGAAGAATTATTAAAAAAAGAGAAAATAAAAGTAGCCGATGATACGATCATTGACTTCAAGAATAAATTCTGGGATCCGGCGGTGGAGCTTTCGTTGGAGTGAGATCGTGAGTTGTGAGTAAAGGGTTAAAGAAAATTATTTATTTTCAACCCTTTTAACCCCTTTAACCCTTTTAACCAACTACCTCCTACCTGTAATACGGACTAATCATCCAATACACCACCGGCCCTGTAACAGCTACATAAAACCACAAGGGCCAGGTAATGCGTGCTATTTTTTTATGCATTTCGAATTCAGCCGTTAATGCCCGGTATGCGGTAAATAAGATAAAAGGTAAAATAACCGCAGCAAGTATGATGTGTGTGCCGAGTATAAAATAATATACCATCCTTAGATTGCCTACCTGTGATTTTTCATCTTCAGAAACAATTCCATCGTGGTTACTGTCGCCAAATTTGGCTTCGCCGGCTAACAGGTGGTGGGCGATGTAAGAAACAAGAAATAAAACAGACAGGAGTAAAGCAGCTATCATCAACCGTTTATGCAGCAGGTAGTTTTTATTTTTAACAGCAAATAAGGCAGCTACCAACAGCACCGCTATGGTTGAGTTGATAACTGCATTCGCAGTAGCGAAAATATGCACATTAAACCCAAGGTCTACCTCTAATTTATACCGGCTTAACAATACAATGGCACTGAATACCACTACAGAAAAAATACCAATCAGCCATTGGGCCTTTTTATCGTTTTTAGTGATTGCTGCTTGTAACATAATGCTTGTTTTTGCCACAGATGGCACAGATTAATACAGATGCTTATTACCCATTAATTTTTCTTCGCCCACGCATATACACTACGAAAAAAATGATCAGCGATACAACGATCAGCCATAACCAGCTCAGGTCAATGATCTCACGGAAGACGGTGCTCTTTTCTTTCGTGTCTTTTTCCAGCATTAAAACACCGATATCCCTGGCAAGTTTGGCCAGCGACACTGAATCCATCCCATTATAATAACCACGAACCTGGTACTTCTTATCTATTAACACAAAGCGGCTGGTGTGCACAAAATCAGGGGTGATAGGCTCTTCGCTGAACTTATCAACTTTCAGTTCTTCAAAAGCAAATTTATAAATTGAATCTTTACTTCCGGTGAGCAGCCACCAGTTATCAGGATTTACACCGAAGCGATCGGCATAATTTTTTATCACAGGTACACTATCCCTTTCGGGGTCAACTGTAAATGAAATAAACTGTACAATAGAAGTATCAATCTTTTTACGTGTATCTCCGCCCCGGATAAACGACTGTTGTAGTTTGGACATATTGGCCGTTAGCTTCGGACAAATACCCGCACAATGTGTAAAGAAAAAATCTACAACAATAATTTTACCCTGTTTATCATATAGGCTTACCGTATCGCCCAACTGGTTTTGTAAACGGATATTAGCTGTTGTGTGCCAGATGCTATCCGTAATTGTTTTGCCATTGTTAATGCGGGTAACTACCGTGTCTAATAAATATTTCCTTGGCATATCAACCGCCTGGTCGCTGGCATATTTTAATACCAGGTAACAGAAAACCGGTAACAATACCGCCACAGCTAACCCCATCAACGATTTCTTATTCATAAAAAAGGATCATTATAAAAAAACCATCCTGCCTGGGCGGGATGGTTTAATAATATTTAAAAAAATACAATCAATACTTATTCCGCAGCCTTTTTTTCTTCCGGTTTCTTCACTTCATGCGTGCTTTCTTTACCTTCTTCTTTTTTCTCTACTTTAATAGTGCTCTGTTCTTTAAAATGGGGATCATACGTATTTCTCAAATGCCTGAATGAATTACCATCATATAAAAACGCAATGATAAACCAGATAAACAAACACAAAGGAACCACAATGGTCATGATCAGGTTCTTGATCTCATGTTTGAGGTGCATAAAATAACCAACAATGTAAAAAGCTTTGGCCATCATCAAAATAACGATCGTGCCTTTTACTGCGAGGCGTAACCCGCTTTCCAGTGCCATGCCCATCATCCAAAAACCCAGTGCCAGTTCTATCACTGTTAACACAGACAGGATAATGGTTACTTTTACAATCTCTTTTATTGCACTATCGTTATGCTCTTCATGTGCTGCTGTATGTTCCATAAATATCTTTCTTATATGAGTTGACTAAATGATTACGATCAGATCAGGTAAAAACAGGTGAATACAAATACCCATACCAGGTCTACAAAGTGCCAGTATAAACCTGCTTTCTCAATCATAAGGTAGTGGCCGCGTTGTTCAAACTTATCCATCAGTGTCATGATGAGCATGATAATATTAATAATCACACCCGAGAATACGTGAAAACCATGGAAGCCGGTTATGGTAAAAAAGTAATTGGTAAAATTGGTTGAAGAAGCCGTTCCGTCATGATTCAGGAAAGGATTATGACCCCACCAGGCACCTTCGTTATGCAGGTGGTTCCACTCCCATGCCTGGCAGCTTAAGAAAGCGATACCGCCGATAATGGTCCAGATAAGATTTTTGACAACTTTCTTCTTATCCATATTGTGCCCGGCGTGAACAGCCAAAACCATAGTAACCGAACTGATAATGAGGATAAAGGTCATGATACTCACAAACACCAATGGTGCGTTTACCCCTTCCGGTGCAAAAGGAAAGCTTTTAAACACTTCGTTGGGATTGGGCCATCCATTGGTAGAAAAGCGGATAGTTCCGTAAGAGATCAGGAATGCGCCAAAAGTGAACGCATCACTCATCAGGAAATACCACATCATCAATTTGCCGTATTCTACGTTGAAAGGACTCTTTCCGCCGCTCCACAGTTTGGTTGGTGTAACAGTTGTTGTTGTTGACATGATCTTTATCTAAAATTTCGTTACAAAAATATTGGCTACTGTTCAAAAAAGGTGAATAAACAGCAACTTTTTCTTCAACTATCCTATCCAATTGTAAAAGATGAATAAATAGATCCAAAGTATATCTACAAAATGCCAGTAGGTACCTACCAATTCTATCGGTAAACTACTATAATTCTTGATTTTCGTGGAATATGCTTTGATGAAAATAACCAATAAGGCAATTACCCCGCCCAATACATGCACCATGTGCAACCCGGTGATTACAAACAGGAAGGAGGCCGCCGAATTGCTTTTGGCTCCTACCAGGGCGATATTACGGCTTTCCAGGTTCTGAAACCCCAGCCACTGCATCGCAATAAATAAAACACCTAATACGGCCGTAATAGTAATTAAGGCCCGATACCGTCCCATTTCTCTTGCCTTAAACGCTTTTATGGCGAGGTGAATGGTAATACTACTCATTATAATCGTAAAAGTAGAATACCAGAATATCCGTGGCAGGTCAAACTGCAGCCAGCTGCTCTGGTTCTTTTTTACAATATACGCACTCGTTAATGCCGCAAACATCATTACAATACTACCCATGGCTACCCAGAGGGTAAACTTGTGGGGATGAATTTTTTGTGGCTCTTTGGCCTGCACTGCTGTCATCATCACTGGTTTTATTAAAAATTGATAACTAATAATTTTTTTTGTGAGCAGGCAGTAGTGAATGGTGAGTTTTACTCACGACTCACCACTAACTACTTTACCTGATCTTATCAGCCAGCAATGCCAGCAGCACTATCGGTAAATAAATATAACTGCTGAACATCACCCTTCTTGCTGCTTTCACATCCATCTCTTTATACAAACGGGCACTTTGAAATACCATGAACAGGTTACAGGCTACTACGATCCACATACTTACCTGGCCTGATAAGCCAAAATAATAAGGCAGTATTCCCACAGGTATCATCAACACTGAATACATGATCGCCTGTGCGGCTGTAAATTTTGTAGGGCCTTTATCGGCTGGCAATAATTTAAAACCTGCCTTACTGTAATCGCCATGTGCTACCCAGGCAATGGCCCAGAAATGCGGGAACTGCCAGAGAAACTGTATGGCAAATAATATCCATCCGCCAGCATTGGAAAATTCTTTGCCATTAGCCAGCACTGTTCCGAAAGGGTTAATCATATTCGTTGCCGCTACCCAACCAATCAAACAAGGTAATGCTCCTGGAAAGGCGCCCACCAAAACTGCTATCGAATTTATTTTCTTGAGAGGTGTATAGATAAATGCATATAGAAAAAGACTAAAAGCAGATAGTAATGATGCATTCCAGTTAAAGCTGTTATCATCCCCTTTAAAAAACCAGCCTATCATAAAAATACCTGTAGCACCTGCTATCAGGGCAAATGTATATGCCTCCGTCTGACTCATCCTGCCGCTGGCCACCGGCCTTTTTGCGGTGCGTTTCATTACGGCATCCGTGTCTTTTTCTACGGCCTGGTTAATAGCGTTCGCACTCCCGGTTATTAGCATACCTGCGATAAACAGGATCAATATCATCAACCCATTATACTCAATAATATTAGGTGCCAGCAAATAACAGATCACGCAGGAAAATACCACGGTGAAGCTCAATGTGAACTTGATCAACTGGAAGTAATCTTTCACTTTGGCAGCTAATGAAAACGAAGTGGAACCGGATGTGTTTACGCTACTTGTCATTTTTGTATCCCCTTGAAATAACCCGCCTGGTTCATGGTTAATCCATGTATTTCTTGCTTAAAAACAATGCTCCCGATTTGATCGGGAGCATTGAACCTATTTGCAACCGGGTGCATGTATCACACCTGGTAAAATCAATTAGTGATGACTTTCGTCTGCCCCAACCGGTGTGGTTTGAGAAATAAAATCCTGCCCGTCTTTACCATAATCATAAGGCCAACGGTGTACTTCAGGGATTTCGCCTGGCCAGTTTCCGTGACCGGGACGAAGTGGTGTTGTCCACTCTAATGTATTGGCCCCCCATGGGTTTAATACCGTTACTTTTCTTCCTTTGAAGATAGAGTAGAAGAAATTAAACAGGAATAATAATTGGGTAGCAAATACGATCATCGCAACTGTACTGATAAAGCGGTTGAGATCTGTAAATTGTTTGAAGCTCTCCCAAATGCTGTAATCGTAATAACGGCGTGGCATACCTGCTAATCCTTCGTAGTGCATTGGCCAGAAGATCATGTAAGCACCGGCAATCGTTACCCAGAAATGGATATAACCTAATGTATTATTCAGGTACTTACCATACATTTTAGGGAACCAGTGATAAATACCTGCAAACATGCCGAACATAGATGCCACACCCATTACAATATGAAAATGTGCCACTACAAAATACGTATCGTGCAGATGAATATCCAATGAAGAATTCCCTAACCAGATACCGGTTAAACCGCCTGAAATAAATAAGCTAACAAAACCAATCGCAAACATCATACCCGGTGTAAAACGAACATTGCCTCTCCATAAAGTAGTGAGCCAGTTAAATACTTTGATGGCAGAAGGAACCGCAATCAACAGGGTTAGCAATACGAAGACGGAACCAAGGAAAGGATTCAATCCTGTTACAAACATGTGGTGTGCCCAAACCAGGAAAGCCAGGATTGCTATCGCGAATAAAGACCCGATCATAGCCATATACCCAAAAATAGGCTTGCGTGAATTCACAGATAATATTTCTGATACCATACCCATGGCAGGCAAGGCAATAATATATACTTCCGGATGACCCAGGAACCAAAACAAGTGTTGATAGAGAATAGCACTACCCCCTTCATTCGGTAAAGCCACCCCTTTAATAAATATGTCTGATAAGTAAAAGCTTGTACCAAAATTCCTGTCAAAAATCAATAAAATAAAACCCGAAAGTAATACCGGGAATGATAATACACCCAACATCGCGGTAAAGAACAATGCCCAGATAGTAAGTGGTAAACGGGTCATGCTCATACCCTTGGTACGCATGTTTAAAATAGTGGCGATATAATTCAGTCCGCCTAATAAAGAAGATACTACAAATAATGCCATTGACACTAACCAAAGGTCCATCCCTGTTTTAGACCCATCCGATGCATCGCCTAATGCACTTAAGGGGGGATACGCTGTCCAACCGCCACTGAACGGGCCGGTTTCTACAAAAATGGAAGATAACATCACCACACTGGCAGTAAAGAAGAACCAGTAGCTTAACATATTTAAGAAAGGTGAAGCCATGTCTCTGGCACCTATCTGTAATGGAATTAAGAAGTTGGCAAACGTTCCGCTCAAGCCTGCTGTTAATACAAAAAACACCAGTACCGTACCATGCGTTGTTACCAGTGCATAATAGGCTTCCGGTGTAATATGACCACCTTTTGCCCATTTACCAAGGATGTCTTCCAGCCATGGGAAAGTTGCATCCGGATAACCGATCTGAAGGCGAAATAATACACTCATCAATCCTCCCAAGACCGCCCAGAACATACCGGTGATCAGGAATTGCTTTGCGATCATTTTATGGTCCTGACTGAAAACATATTTGCTGATAAATGTTTCATGATGATGGTGTTCGTGCGAATGATCGCCATGGACCTCGTGCACTACAGCATCGGAATGCGTGTGTAAAACAGCTTCGTTACTCATACTCTGTTTCTTTAATTAATTCTATTCATTGATGGCCACGCAATATAACGGGACCAGTGATTTTACAATTTAGCAATCGGTTTTGTTGCAGGCTCAGCCATTTTAGCGGCAACTTTCACACTGTCAACAGGTTTCGACGGGTCTTTTTCCGGGAACGTGGTTAAGTATTTTGGTTTTTGCTTAGCCATAATCACATCATACTCTTCCTGGTCAACCACATCAATGATTCCACGCATAGAATAATGACTGTTGCCACACACCTGGTCGCAACTGATTTCATATACAAAATTCGGGTTCTTGGTCATCTCCTTCATTTCCTTGGTTGTATACCTAGGTGTAAACCACATGGTGGTAGGGATACCGGGCACCGCATCCATTTTCATCCTGAAATGCGATAGACCTACATCGTGGATCACATCCCTTGAACCGATGATCAGTTTTACCGGCTTGTTTTTTATAAGGTACATGGTTGTTGTGATCACATCATCATGCCCTAACTGGTCATCCCAAAGCAAACCGAGTTCATTGGTGGCATCATCAATGTTTTTATAATATTTTTTTCCGAAAGCACCATCTTTACCGGGGTAGCGGAATATCCAGTTAAATTGCTTGCCGGTTACTTCTACTTCCATATGGTTTTTGGGGGGCTCGCCGGTAAACAGGAACCAGTTGCGCAAACCAATTACCACTAACACCGTTAATACGATGGCAGGAACAACTGTCCATACAATTTCCAGATTCGTGTTATGCGGGAAATAAAAAACTTTACGGTTATCGTTTTCCTGGTATTTGTAAGCAAACCAGAAAAGTATAATCTGTGTAGCGATAAACACAATACCGGTTACGGCAATGGTTATCCATAACATTGAATCAACCCTTGCGCCTTCTACGCTGGCAGATTCCTGGGCCAATAATGTTTTACCGAAGTAAAGTTTATTACAATACCAAACACCAATCAGTCCCAACACGAGGAAAGCGACCATTAAAAAGCCGTTGACCTTATTATTCTGTTTACGGCTTATATCTTCGCCTTTCAGCACCGATACATATTCGCTGGCTTTAGCAATCTGGAAGATCACTACAAAAATCAGTACAACTACAGCTATGGTTAAAAACATTGTCATAACGCTATCAATATTATCTTATGTCTAACAATTATTCTACAATAAAGATTACACCTGGTGTATAATACTTTCTTTCAGGAATGGGTGATACTTTGTAATCAACGGCTTACTGGCCAGTGACCTTCCTACAAAAAATATCATCATCCCAACAAAAAAACTCAGGATACCAAAGTCAAGCCATCCCAACGTCACATGTTCTTTTGATAAGCTTCCCATTACCATTTGATAAAAATCCATCCAGTGGCCGAACAGGATCAGAACAGCCATAAACGTCATTAATGTATAATTCCTTTTAGGAGCACGTTTCATCAGGATCAGAAGCGGGCATACAAAGTTAATGATCAGGTTAAAGAAGAAAATACCTTTATACGGGCCTTGTACGCGGTGCTTGAAATACACGGTTTCTTCGGGGATATTTGCATACCAGATCAACATGAATTGTGAAAACCAGAGGTAGGTCCAGAAAATAGAAAAGGCAAACATGAACTTACCAAGATCCTGCAGGTGTTCCTGGTTGGTTAATTCCAGGTAACCTTTATTTTTTAAATAGATCACCCATAAGGCTATCAGGGAGATGCCTGATACAAACGTACTGGCAAATGTGTACCAGCTATACATGGTAGAATACCAGTGTGCATCCAGGCTCATCATCCATAACCAGGGAGCGGTAGATCCTACCGTTAATGCAAACCAAACGATAAACATGGCAGCACGTACGGTACTTCTCCATATAAAACTCTGGCCAGCCAAATGGTTCATCGGTGCCTCATCTGTTTCACGGCCAATCTGGCGCATCCTCCAGCCTAATAATGTCCAGAGGCCAAGGATCAGGGTCGTCCATATAATAAAGAACGTTGGGTTCAGGAATCCGGCTTTCCCTTTCAGGATCGGGTCAAGGGCCACTTTATCTTTATCGAGCCAGTGATAAATAAAATGTTTATCACTAACTACTACATATATCAAAACAACGAATGTAATAGAGCCGAAAATGGGCACCATGGTTGAAATGGCTTCGGATACACGGCGGAAAGATTGCTCCCATCCACCCATGGCCAGGGTAATAATACATATGAAGAACATAGCGGCATTACACACCATAGTCCAGAAAATCGTATTGTACATGAGTGTTCCCCAGAAATGTGCCTGCTCCTGTTCATCGGCACTGAATCCTTTGGTCACTAATCCAATGATCAATGCAACCAACCCTACGCCGATCAAAGCCAGTGACCAGGTTTTCATCTTTCCGGGAATCTCAAATTGCTCTCTGATAGATGCCATCTTTACTCTTTTAAATCAGTTATTAGTAATCCTTCCCCCTGTTATACGGGTTCGGTTAATTTATTTTTTAGTTGTTGCTGTTGCATCTGCTGCAGGTGCGGCAGCTTTTGCTTTTAATTCCATTTGCTGGTTTTTAATATACCTGATTACCATCCAGCGCTGCTTGCGGCTCAGTTGCGATGCATAAGAACCCATTTTATTCTTACCATAGGTTACGGAATAAAACATTTGGCCTTCAGGCATTACAGAAACTACCGGATCGGCTACCAGGTTTTTAGGTGCTACCGGGTAAGGGCCTTTACCATCATTATACAGCGGACCATTACCATTTAATTTGGTTCCATGACAGATACCGCAATTGATCAGGTATAACCGTTCTGCTTCTTTTGCATCGGTAACCGATAGAGAATCTACAGGGCTTTTTACCTGCTTTGAAGCGAAGTAATGGCTGGTATCGGTTCCTTCATCTTTGGTAACATGAAAAGGCATTTCCTCTTCACGGGAAATGGTTCCCGCTACCGGCATATTATTGTAATTGATACCTTTCTCTGCCAGGTTACTGTGATCGGCGTAGGTTTCGTAAGCACGGCTGTATGCCATATCCGGCATATAAACAGTTCCCGGTGTACGTTTTACATCACTACAGCTTACGATTACTGCGGCGGCAGACAAAACAGTTATGATAGATAATTTATTCATCTTACTTCTATTCTAATATTAAGCAGCAACAATTTGCTTGTTCTCAAAAGGTAATTCGTCTTTATCGTAACGGCCAAACCACCATCCCGCTTCTGCTACCTGTACATCTGTTTCAATGGCCCCGTTACTGGATAAGAATGATTGTAAGTCCCCAACATTGGTTTTTTCAGTACACTCTATCACCATTACAAAAAGATCATCGGTTGAACGCGCATGAAAATGGTGCTTCTTTACAAAAGGTGCCATCTGGCAGAGGTAACAGAAAGTCAGTACCATACCCACAGCAGCAAACAAAACGGTTAACTCAAATATTATCGGTATCCATGCCGGCAAAGCGAAATGGGGTTTACCACCAATATTCAGGGGCCAGTCTTTGGTAAAGATCCAGCTGATACAACTTAATGCGGTGGCGGTGCCTGTTATACCATAAATAAAACCGGCAGTGTGCAAACTGGTTTCCCTTTCGCCCAATGCATGATCTAATCCATGCACCGCAAACGGTGTGTACACATCATGTATCTTATAACCGGCGGTACGAACTTTCTT
>JAYTOS010000197.1:0-15493 GCA_043747705.1 Bacteroidota bacterium | reverse complement strand
ATATCCACCAATACCAGATCGGCATAATAACCTTCCCTTATAAAACCCCGTTCTTTTACCTGGAAACAGGTGGCTACGGCGTGACTCATCTTTTCTACCACTTTCTCCAGACTGATCCTGCCTTCGTTTACATACTGCAACATCAATAGCAAAGAATGCTGTACAAGTGGTAATCCGGCATGGGCATGTTCATAGTCTTCCTGTTTTTCTTCCCAGGTATGTGGGGCATGATCGGTAGCAATTACATCGAGCCTGTCATCCAGCAATGCCTGCCATAAAGCTTCGCGGTGATGAGGTGCTTTAATGGCGGGGTTACATTTGATCTGGTTACCTAATTGCGCATAATCATCGCTGGTAAAGTGTAAATGGTGCACACATACTTCAGCCGTTATCCGTTTATCGGCCAGCGGTATCATATTGGTGAACAATTGTAATTCTTTTGCCGTGCTGATATGCAGGATGTGTAAACGGCTATTATATTTTTTAGCATACTGTATGGCTCTGAAGGAAGATTCGAAACAGGCCTCCTCATTGCGTATGATGGGATGATCGGATATTTCTAAATTACCTTTGCTGTTCTTCAGGCTTTGCAGGTTGGCTTTAATGATGGCTTCGTCTTCGCAGTGTGTGGCAATGAGTAATTCGCTGCCGGCAAATACTTTATCCAGCATCAGGGGGTTATCTACCAGTAAATTTCCGGTAGAGGAGCCCATGAATATTTTTATACCACATACATCCTTTTTTTTATCGTTGGTCCTGAGTATCTCTTCAATATTATCATTTGAAGTACCCATGAAGAACGAGTAGTTTGCCAGCGAGGTTTTCAGGGCAATCTCGTATTTGTCTTCCAGTAAATTATGTGTAAATACCGGCGGTTTGGTATTGGGCATTTCCATAAAACACGTTACCCCGCCTGCCACGGCCGCTTTTGCTTCGGTGTAAATAGTGGCTTTATGCGTTAAGCCCGGTTCGCGAAAATGTACCTGATCATCAATGGCACCGGGGAGTAAAAACTGGTTTTTGCCACTGATCTCAATACTCGCTTCTTTTGTGCTGATGGCATCAGCAATTTTTTCAATTCGCCCCTTTTTTATCAGTACGTCACCATATATTCTTTGTCCTTCATTAATCATACAGGTATCCTTGATCACATACTGTTTCATAGCCTGAAAATTTAGGTAATGCTTTGTTAGTGATGCAATTTATTAAATCCGGCAGAAAGAAACGGAGGAAAGCTGAGGATTGGGGGTAATCGGGAGTGGTGAATGGTGAGGGGTTAGGGGTGAGTAGTGAATGGTGAATAGTGAGTAGTCAGGGGCGAGTAAGATAATTATACAGCGTAAGAAAATATGCATCATTCCCTACTCACTACTCACCATTCACAGCTCCCCCTAATCTTCAAAATGGAGTGAAAACACCACCATTCGTGAAAGTATTTTATCAAGCACATTGGAGTACTTCAGATTTGGATCGAGCTGGTGGATATTGGATAGGCCATTACTGATTTTTATTTCAGGTGAAATGGTTACAAACGGCAGGTAAAAATTAAAACCCATGCCTATTTCAAAACCAAAATCGCTTCGTTTGAGTTTGATGATATCGTCTACGTTCCTGGCAGAAGAATTGCTCGACAGGTCGGTATCAAACTTAATCCCTCCCAATAAATAGGTCCTGAAATTGCCTATCCTGTCTGAGTTGAATTTGATTTGTATAGGAAGACTTACCAAAGTGGAAGGCAATATCTGGTTTTGAAAACTTGCCTCACCCGGTTTTGTTTTACTTAAGGTATACGCAATATATTTTGCGCCGCCAATGATTAGTTGTGGGTTCACCCGAACCTGAAAATGATCGGTGAGGCGGGCAGTAGCCATCAGGCCCATAGCAATACCACCGCTGGAGCCTGGTTCGGCCGAAAGTATACTGTCATTCTGTAAAAAAAGTGTTGATTTAGACAGGTGCAGGTAAGAGTAATTGTACCCTAAGGTCAGGCCAAAATAATAAACCAGATCGTCGTGGTTACGACGATAGATCTCCTTCTGCGCAACAGCTTGTGAGGCACAGAAAAAGATGATAATGATTGGCAGGACTACTTGCTTCCGCAGTAAATAGTGCATATTCCGAAACTAAGCTTTTTCAAATAAGTTTGGGTAAATCCTGCTTCATGCATAATGGTTAAGAAAGTTGTTCCTTCGGGGAAGGCTTGAACACTATCGTTCAGGTATTGGTAAGCATCTTTGTTTTTAGCTAATAATTTTCCGATGGCAGGGGTTATCACATTCATATAAAAATGGAAAATGCCCGATAAAAGCCGGTTGTTTGATTTTGAAAACTCCAGCACCACCAATTTCCCGCCGGGGCGCAGCACACGAAACATTTCCTGTAAGCCCTTATCAAGGTTTTGAAAATTACGCACCCCAAAGGCAACGGTTACAGCATCAAAGGTATTGTCTTCAAACCTGATTACTTCACTATCGCCGCTTTGTAATAAAATATGGTTGGCAAGGCCCAGTTTGTCTATTTTTTTTCTGCCCAGTTCCAACATGCCTTCCGAAATATCTATACCGGTTATTTTTTCAGGGTGCAGCATGTGGTAAGTCATAATGGCCACATCACCCGTTCCGGTTGCAACGTCTAATATCTTTTTAGGTGCAGTTGCCGTTAACTGGCTGATTGCCTTTTTGCGCCACCATATATCTATGCCCGCACTTAAAAAACGGTTCAGGAAATCGTAACGGTAAGCGATGCTGTTAAACATATCGGCCACCTGTTCTTTTTTGTCTAATCCACTATGTTGGTAAGGCATTACCTCATCATGTGCAAATTTTGCCATAGGCTGCGAAGATATTGATTTTCGGCTGCCGTGTTTTCGCGATAACTGCTTTTTAGGTTCAACAGAGGTTAATATTTCGCAAATTTTATTTGATTCTGCACTTTCTTTTCTGTTTCAGAAGGGTTTCGGCGTATTATCTTCGTTGTACATGAGAGCGGTTATTTATAAATCAACAGGTTCCTGGTATGTGGCGAAAGCTACAGACGGGAAACTATACAATGCACGTATTAAAGGTATTTTTAAAATAGATGAGATCACATCCACAAACCCCCTTGCGGTGGGGGACGAAGTGGACATGGAAATAGAAGACATACAGGAAGAATCGGCCATGATACATGAAATTTATGACCGGCGAAATTATGTAGCCCGTGTATCGCCGCATAATAAAAGAAAGCACCATATCATCGCATCCAATCTCGACCAGAGTATTTTATTTGCCACATTAAAAGAGCCCAAGACATCACAGGGTTTTATGGACAGGTTCCTTATTTCCTGCGAATCGTATCATATTCCGGCTATCATTGTTTTTAATAAATCTGATCTCTATCGAAAAAAAGAACTGGAAAGATTCTCATTGCTGAAAGATATTTATGAAGCGATCGGCTATAAAGTGGTATTGGTAAGCGTACAAAATAATGAAGGGGTAGATGAGGTTAAACAGCTCTTGCATGCTAAAACCACTTTATTAAGCGGGCATAGCGGGGTAGGTAAATCAACTTTTATCAATGCCGTTTTTCCGAAACTCGGGTTGCGAACGCAGGAGGTAAGCGGCTGGAGTGGTAAAGGGCTGCACACCACAACTTTTGCAGAAATGTTCGACCTGGATACAGGAGGCCGCATCATTGATACCCCCGGTGTGCGCGAATTCGGATTGGTTGATATCAGTAAACAGGAACTCTCACAATATTTCCCCGAAATGAGCGTATTGATCAACGATTGCCAGTTTAATAATTGCATGCATATTAATGAACCCGGATGTGGTGTGAAGAAAGCGGTTAATGCGGGAACAGTATCTGTAGACAGGTATGCCAGTTATTTAACTATTCTGGATACCATGGAAGATAAAAGCTATTGATAACAGGATGTTGAAATTATTTTACAGGCCCCTCAGTTTTCACCGGTGCCTCATTTGATTCACTAAACCAGGAAGCATATTTTATATAATTATTAGCGATCCTGTTTATTTCGCCATGGATAAGATCTGATGATACATCTTTAACCTTCCTGGCAGGCACACCGGCATAAATGGTGCCTGCTTCCACTATCGTTCCTTCGAGAACAACAGCACCGGCTGCGATGATGGAGTTGCTGTGAATCACACACCTGTCCATTATAATAGATCCCATACCAACTAAAACATCATCCTGAATGGTGCAGCCATGAACCAGGGCATTATGACCAATAGATACATTGTTGCCGATAATGGTTGGATTTTTTTGATAAGTGCAATGTATCACCGCCCCATCCTGTACATTTACTTTATTACCCATTTTTATAAAGTGTACATCGCCACGTATTACAGCATTGAACCATATGCTGCACTCATTTCCCATAACTACATCACCAACAATCGTGGCATTAGGTGCAACAAAACAATTATCACCTAATTGTGGGTATTTGCCGAGAACGGGGAGTATGGTTGCCATAAAATTAATTGACAGATGTTAGATGTTAGTTGACAGGTTTATATAATGAAGGTAACTTTAATAAAAGAATTTTGCAAAGATGGCTTGTAAAGCTCCGGAAAGCATTTTTTACACACATAGGGTCATAGGCGGGTATAGGATAGGAAGTAACCATCTGCACTTTGCTAAACCTGTTGTATCTATTTGTTTTAATTGCATTTTATGGCTAAAATAAAGCGAGCAACTAATACGTTAATACGCAAATGAACAACCGACAACTTTTTCTCCAACATATTGCCCAAACTTCTCCTGCCCCTATTGGAATTGAGATGGTAAAAGCCGCGGGCATCCACTTATGGGATGTAAATGGCAAAAAGTATGTTGATATGATTTCGGGTTTTAGTGTCTGTAATATCGGTCATTCACATCCCAAAGTGGTAAAGGCAGTGCAGGAGCAGGCAGCAGCATATATGCACCTGATTGTGTACGGAGAGTTTATCGAATCGCCGCAGATAACCTATGCTAAACTTTTGACGGATCATTTGTCTCCTTCCTTAAACTGTGTCTATTTCACCAACAGCGGTACGGAAGCTACGGAAGGAGCCATGAAACTGGCTAAACGGGTAACAGGCCGCTCAAAGATCATCGGTTTTAATAAAGCGTATCATGGAAGTACACAGGGTGCTTTAAGTGTGATGGGTGATGAATACTGGCGCAACGCTTTTCGGCCATTATTGCCTGATGTGTACCATTACGATTATAATAGTTGGGATGCAATAGAAGCCATAGATTCAACAACCGCCTGTGTTATTATGGAAACGGTACAGGCCGAGAGCGGGATTAATGTCCCATCGAAAGAATGGATACAGGCCATCAGGCAAAAATGTAATGAACATTGTGTTTTATTGATATTGGATGAGATACAGGCTGGTTTTGGAAGAACAGGTTCGCTATGGGCTTTCGAACAATTTTCAATTGTACCTGATATACTTTTATTAGGAAAAGCATTGGGAGGTGGTATGCCATTGGGTGCCTTTATCGCCAGCCAAAAATTAATGAGCACATTAACCCACGATCCTGTACTCGGGCATATCACCACTTTCGGCGGTCATCCTGTATCGTGTGCTGCAGGTAAGGCTGCATTGGAAGTCTTGCTCGAGGGAAATTATATTAATGAAGTAAAAAGAAAAGAAAAAATATTGCTGGAGTTCCTTGTCCATCCCGCTATTATTTTCTGCAAAAGTTTTGGCCTCTGGATGTCTTTACAATTTTCATCCGATGAATTAAACCGGGCCATTATACACCAATGTATTCAAAATGGCCTGGTAACAGATTGGTTCTTGTTTGCATCGGACCGTATGCGGATAGCACCACCCTTAATCATTACTGACGAGGAACTGAAACAGATGTGTTCCACTCTCCTGAAAAGTATTGACGAAGCTGAAAGCTTACTGCAAAAAGCTTAATGCGAAGGATGCTGTATATGAATTGCCACAGACTATTCATTTTTAATGCCTGATCATTTACAAGGCTCCATCCTGCAAAATCGGCTATACAGCTTTTCGTAAACAGGGATAATGTTTTTAATATCAAACCGGCAGGCCTGTTGGTAAGCAGCTTCTTTCATAATTTCCAGCTTGGCATCATCGCGCAGCAGATCAATGGCAAAACTGCTCATGGCTGATACATCACCTACATTGGCCAGGAAACCCGTTTCATGCTGGATATTGATCTCTGCCAACCCACCGGCATTGGTGCTGATCACTACTGCCCTTGCGGCCATGGCTTCTAAAGCGGCAAGGCCAAAACTTTCATATTCGGATGGTAATAGAAACACATCACTTACTGCAAGTATATCTTCCATCTGTTCCTGCTTTCCTAAAAAGCGTATATCTTCATCAATACCCAAATCCCTTGCCAGCTCCTCGGTAGCGGGCCTTTCGGGGCCATCCCCTACCATTAATAATTTAGCCGGCATTTCTTTGCGAACGGCAGCAAATATTTTTACCACATCATCCACCCGTTTTACTTTTCTGAAATTGGATGCATGGATGAGTATTTTTTCGCCGTGAGGCGCGATTACTTTTCTAAAAGCATCAATCGGTTTTTTATTAAAGCGGGTTACGTCTACGAAATTGTAGATCACCTCTATCTCTTTGCGGATGGCAAAAGATTTAAAAGTTTCGTCGCGGAGGTTTTGTGATACAGCCGTTATCGCATCACTTTCATTAATAGAAAAAGTGACTACCGGTTCATAGGTCTTATCTTTTCCCACTAAAGTAATATCGGTACCATGCAGGGTAGTGATCACAGGAACATTCCTGCCGTTTTTTTGCCTCACAATCTGTTTGGCCATATAGGCTGCCGACGCGTGTGGTATGGCATAATGCACGTGCAACAGGTCAAGGTCATGATTCATAATCACATCTACCATGGTGCTGGCCAGTGCCACTTCATAGGGTGGGTAGTCAAACAAAGGATAGGTGGGTACCCTTACTTCATGGTAAAAGATATTGGCGTTAAATACATTTAACCGTACCGGTTGCTGGTAAGTAATAAAATGTACCTCGTGGCCCTCATCGGCCAATGCTTTGCCTAATTCTGTGGCCAAAACCCCGCTTCCACCAAAGGTTGGATAACAAACAATCCCTATACGCATATTTTCTTGGTTTGGGGTTTGGGATTTGAGGTTTGGAGTTTTGGGAGCGTTTAACACGGAAAGATTCCGGATAACCCCAAAATTCAAACACCAAGCACCAAACCGATTTGTTTTGCAAGTAACAATTATTTCTTCAATCGGCAGATTCCGTTCATCCTGCTTGTTCAAACAATGCAAATAGTTAACTTTAACGTTATGAAAAAATTAATACTCGCTCTTTTGGTATTGCCTTTTGCGGCAATCGCGCAGCCGGGTGATGACGCGGCTGTTATTAAAAAAATTTCCGATGAAATCCTTCGTAATGGCAAAGCCTACGACCTGCTTTACCAGCTAAGCAAACAGATAGGTGGCCGCCTGGCCGGTTCCCCCCAGTTTGCAAAAGCAGTACAATGGGGTACACAAGCCATGGAAAAGAATGGTGCAGATAATGTATTCCTGCAGGAATGTGTGGTGCCGCATTGGGTAAGAGGCGGTCAGGATAAAGCTGTGATTGTTGAAGTAGATAAAAGAAAAACGGCCCGGGCCCTGGATGTATTGGCTTTGGGCAATTCATTAGGAAGCGGTACCGTTACAGCTGAAGTATTGGCGGTAGCTGATTTTGATGAACTGGAAAAAAGAAAGGATGAAGTAAAAGGCAAGATCGTTTATTATAACAAAGCTTTTGATGCTGCTAATGTGAAACCTTTTGTTTCTTACGGACAAACAGGCATCTATAGGAGATCGGGCCCCAGCCGTGCCGCTAAATATGGTGCGGTAGGGGTGATGATCCGATCCCTCACAGAATCAACTGCTAATGACCCGCATACCGGTGCAATGGCATATATGGATTCTTTTCCCAAGATACCGGCTATTGCCGTAGGGCCGAGAGATGCGGATGAGGTTTGGGAACTGAGTAAAAAAGCAAAATTCACGATGTCAATGACCACTAACGGTCATTTTCTGCCCGATACCATTGGCCATAATGTAATAGCTGAATTAAAGGGTGCTGAATTTCCCAACCAGTTCATTACCATTGGCGGGCACCTGGATAGCTGGGATGTGAATGAAGGTGCCAGCGATGACGGCACGGGCGTTGTTCATACTATTGAGATCATGCGCGCTTTACAGGCTATCGGCTATAAACCCAAACACACACTTCGCTTTGTATTATTTGCCAATGAAGAGAATGGCTTACGTGGCGGTACCAAATATGCTGAAGAGGCAAAAGCAAAAGGGGAGAAACACATTTTTGCTTTAGAAAGTGATGCAGGTGGATTTACACCAAGGGGTTTTTCGGTACAGGCAAACAAAGAACAGATGGCTAAGTTGCAAACCTGGTTACCCCTGCTCTCACCTTATGGTGTATTTGAATTTACCAGCGATGGTGGTGGTGCCGATATCGGGCCTTTAAACAGGGCTTTCGGAATACCTGTAGGTGAATTAAGCCCCGACCCGCAACGCTATTTCGATCTGCACCATGCAAGAAGTGATGTATTTGAAAATGTAAATAAGCGCGAGTTGTTATTGGGTGCCGTAAATATGGCGGCATTGATCTATTTAATAGATAAATACGGCCTGTAAATACCAGGCCTTGCAAAAGATAAATCTATGCATGAAGCAGGAAGATGGCCAGCCGCTTATGGATGTCCGGAACTTCCTGCTTCCATTTTTTAATACTTTTGGTACGGATAGTTTCTGAATATGCGGTAATATCAACTGCAATACACAACCTTGTCTCATCGTTGCAGGCTTCCAATATATCTTTAATAAGCGGATTATTGCGGTAGGGTGTTTCTATAAATAGTTGTGTACAGTTTCTTTTCTGCGAATCGGCTTCCAGTTCCCTGATCTTCTTTTTCCTTTCAAATGAATCAATAGGCAGGTAACCGTGAAACTGAAAACACTGCCCGTTCATACCACTGGCCATCAAAGCCAATAGGATAGAACTGGGGCCTACCAATGGTTTTACAGCAATATTGGCCTGTTGTGCCGCTTCAATTAATATTTGGCCCGGGTCGGCTATACCCGGGCAACCTGCCTCGCTGATAATACCAATATTGTTTCCTGTTTTTAATAAATGCAGAAAATGTTGTTTTACTTCCAGCTCGGCTTTGTGAATAGTGAACCACTGGTAATCATCAATCACCATTTCCTTCCATATTTTTTTCAGGAAGCGGCGGGCTGTTTTTTCACTCTCCACAAAAAATACCTTGCAGTCTTTTACTGCATCAAGGATATAAGGCGGAATGGTTTCCAAAACATCTTCATGTAAAACTGTAGGGATAAGATATACTTTGCCGGAAACCATAATAAGGATCTATACAATGATGAAATTTATTTTTCAGTGGGTTTTAAAGGATACATACTCAGTGTGGCTGCCACTACTGAATAAGCGGGTGCCAATATCCAACCCAGTACAGGAACAAGGTGCATCATATAAAATACAAGACCATTACCTACTGCCAAACCTTTATGTGTACCTATAAAGAAAATACTTTCGGCCGGTGTTTTTTTATGGCGCTCCATGCTGTAATCCAACATAGAAAAACCATAATAATAACATTCTACCAATACACCCAATATAGGTGTAAGCCAACCTGCTAAGGGAATAAGACTTAACAAAAGAATGGATAATGTGTACACCGTTTGCCACAAACTGTTACGTGCGGCGATCCGTACACCGCGTTTTATATCTTTCCAGAACTGCGAATAACTGAAAGGGAAATTTTTTCCTTCAATGATAGCTTCCGTTCTTTCACTCAGATAAGCAAACAGGGGCGAACCAACAATCAGGAAAATGTATTTGAACAGGGAAAAATAAAATAACATTAATATAAGCCATAACAGAAGGTGCCCCATTATAAAGAGGAGCCCCAAAAAGCTGCTGTTCATCTTTTGCAGCCATGCATTTAACCCTGTTTTTAATGCCATCCACTGAATAAAATCGCTTGAGGTCTGACTGAATATGATCATGCTGATGATAAACAGCGTAGTATAGATAATGCCGGGTATCAATATCCATTTCCACAGTTTATGTTTTTTTATAAACCGGTGGGCCTGAAAAAAGGCTTGTATGGCAATAATCATTTCTTTCAGCACAGTTGGGGGAGTTTAGCTTGATAAAGTTAACACATTCAGTAGTTTTGCAGTTATGAAAGCAATAACGCTACTGCGTTCTAATAAATTGCCCATATCTTTTTACCGGCAGAAAAATGTCTGTACGATTGGCAAAGCACTGATAGGAAAGGTATTAGTCACCTCTTTCCAGGGTATTGATACTGCGGGAAGAATTGTAGAAACGGAAGCCTACAATGGGATTATTGACAGGGCCTCACATTCCTGGAATGGCAGGCGAACGCTGCGAACGGAAATCATGTATGCAGCAGGGGGATTGTCGTATGTGTACTTATGTTATGGTATCCATCACCTGTTTAATGTGGTTACCAACGAAACAGATGTACCACATGCTGTATTGGTAAGAGGTGTAGAACCTTTATTGGGAATAGACGATATGTTACTACGAACAGGCAAGCCTAAATTGGATAATAGTCTTACAAGGGGGCCGGGTAATGTATCAAAAGCATTGGGTATTCACAGCAAACATACCGGTATGGATTTACAGGGCGACGAATTGTTTATTGCAGATGATGGATGTAAAATAAAACCTTCACAATTGATAGCTACGCCGCAAATAGGAATTGATTATGCCCGTGAAGATGCTTTATTGCTGTATAGATTTGCTTGAAAAGGCAATCCATATGTAAGCGGTAAAAATAAAAACTAAGCGTATATTCACATTGCTTTTTAACAAAGCGCGGTAATGATAGATAAGCGCGTTTATATATGTATACTATGCTGTATCGGTTTTAGTAATCTTTTTGCACAAAAGGGAAAACTGATCCGGTTTACCTCTGCTTATTCCATGTTCCCTGATACCGCCCGGGCTAATGGCCACAATTATAACGGCCAACTGTATGATGCCGCTGCGCATTATAACGATAGCAGTGTTTTGATTTATGTACCCAAACAGTTTTCTCCTAAGAAAAAGATAAACCTTGTCTGCTGGTTTCATGGATGGGGAAATACAATTGATTCTGCCTGTAAGCAATACCAGTTACTTGAACAGTTTGATGAATCGGGTCGGAATGCTATTTTTATTTTCCCGGAAGGCCCCAAAAATGCACCTGATAGTTATGGTGGTAAATTAGAGCAGCCACAGGTATTTCAACAATTGATAAAAGAAATCATAACGAAACTTACCGATAATAAAATTACCAGGGCTACACCTTTTTTTAGCATCAACGATTACGACATTACACTGGCGGGCCATAGCGGAGCGTACCGTGTGATCAGCCGGATCATAAATAAAACCCCTGTAGCAGAAGTGATCTTATTCGATGCAATGTATGGCGGAAATGATGCTTACCTGCAATGGCTTTCTTCCCCGGATCATCGCTTTATCAATATATATACAAAAGATGGCGGAACATTCGACAATAGCCATCTGATTATGGATAAACTGTCTGATTCCCTTCATATCCCAATGATATCGGTAGATGAGGAAGCTGTTAATGACCAACTGTTACGCAACCAGCAAAAAGTATTCATTTTCAGTAGTAAGGGCCATAATGAAGTAATCACGAATAACCGCAACTGGGAAAGGTTCCTGCGGAATACACCTCTCAAAAAATAGTATAAGTACGCTATTACCGGAATGAAAAATTTGATAGATTGACGCCCTAATTTTTTTATGTATGCGTAAATCCATTGAAACATATCCGACCCAAATAGTAGATCGGATATTTTATGTTCGTAACCAAAAAATTATGCTCGACTTTGATCTGGCACAAATGTATGGTGTAGAAACGCGCGCGCTTAAGCAGGCCGTGAAAAGAAACCCTGACCATTTTCCGAAAGATTTTATGTTTGTATTGAACATGACAGAAGTTAAAAAGATGGTATCACAAAATGTGATACCATCCCGAAAACTTTTAGGTGGTGCAAAGCCAATGGGTTTCACAGAACAAGGCGTATCAATGCTTTCCAGTGTATTGAAAAGTAAACGGGCCGTAAAAGTGAATATATCTATCATGCGCGCTTTTGTACAAATGCGGCAGCTATTGCAAGGCAACAAAGAACTATCTAAAAAAATCAGTGAGCTTGAGAAAAAATATGATGGCCAGTTTACGTTGGTATTTGATGCAATAAAAACATTGATACATCAAAAACAACAACCGCGCGAAAGAATAGGTTTTTTAAAAGATAAGTTATAAATCGGATTATCGCAATTTCTAATAAACTACTTTATATCGTATCTGTAAGTAAGTGCGTCTCAGGAATAAATACGGGTGATCAGAATTTAGGGCAATTCACCGGCCTTTCTGTAGATGGCCTCCGGATATAGATCAACGATATTTCAATCCCCCCCCTGTTAAGAGAGGCGGTTTTTAAAGAAGATGTGTTATAATCATAGGTAGCTCCAAACCGGAGATCACCAAATTCTAATCCCAGGTAAGGAATAATGGCATCATTAAAACGTATCCAGCTGCCAAAATAAAAACTGGCCGGTTTTTCCGCTTCCGGATTGGCTGTTAATTGTATAGCTCCGCCAAACAAAGTCTCGGAAGCTCCCCCCTGCATCACCTGCATGGCACTCATGTGTAATGTACTGGTTGGTCCTATCGGGAAGTAACCACCCGCATGAAAAGTTGTTCTTGGATTGAGAATATACTGTGCACCCGTAAAGTCCTGCCTCGGACGGTTGATATGATACATGCTTACCCCAAAATAAAAATTATTACGATCCGTTGTGCTCCCGTTATATAAAATACCGGCATTAACATCTACATAACTGGATTTTAATGTTGATGTATTAAATACTTCAGAAGAAACGCCTGTAAAACCTGAACTGGTTAATTGATCTTCAAATTTTAACTGGTTAGTATTGATAAGCATATTCGCATAGGTAACCTGAAACCCTGCCCCCAATTGCTGAAGGCCTTCTTCATCTAACCCTTTATGATAAGCCGTTGAAACAGAAGCGTAGTTGAACTTTACTGCGCCATTGGAACTGTTATCATTATAGCCTACAAAACCTACCCCCCAGGTATCATTGCTGGCAATTTTATTTTGGAGTATATGAAAATCAATGGAAGCGGTTGCGGTGGTAAAAGCATTATCAATGGCCGGCCACTGATTTCGGTAATTGCCGGCTACACGATAGGTGCCGAAAAATTTGCCGGTAAATGCTGGGTTTAATGTAAGTGGTGATGAGAAAAACTGCGAAAAATGAGGATCCTGTGCTGAGACAGTACCCAGCAATAAACACAAACAGTAAAAAATGATTTGCTTTCTCATATCCATCACAGAATATCGAATTTAAGTGAATCTGCCGACGTTGTTAAGTGTCATAATTAAATATTATAGGCATCTTAACGAATTGCGGTTATGGATATTTGGAAAATAACAAGGTTTATGCCTGCATTTTAGTGCCAAAGGCCAGGTCACCGGCATCGCCAAGGCCGGGAACAATATATCCTTTGGCTGTAAGCTCATCATCAATATCACCACACCAGATCTTGATGTTTTCGCCGCATTCCCTGTGAATAAACTCAATACCAATCGTGCAGGCAATGGCCACCACTATATGGATGTCTTTGGGGGCCGCTTCGCTTTTTATGTATTGGATCGTTTTTACAATTGAGGCACCGGTAGCCAGCATAGGATCACTGAGGATGATAATCCGGTCGTCCAGGGCAGGGCAGCTCATGTATTCAAGGCTGATTTCGAAACTGCCGTCACGGTGGTGTTTGCGGTAGGCGGAAACAAAAGCATTATCGGCTTTGTCAAAATAATTCAACATGCCATTGTGTAAAGGTAAACCGGCCCGTAAAATGGTAGCCAATACCGGCTGGAACTCCAATACCATGCTGTCATGCAATCCCAAAGGGGTAGGTATTTCTACCTTTTTCCATGGCAGCAGCTGGCTGATCTCGTAAGCCGCAACTTCTCCAATACGTTCCAGGTTGCGACGAAAACGTAAACGGTCACTCTGCACATTTACATCTCTCAGTTCAGACACCCAGTTGCTTACCAGGCTATGTTGCTCGCTTAAATTAACTATCATGATAGGAGTAATTGCAGGGTTTTTAAAAATTCAAAACTAATTTCTATCAGTTGTAATTGAAAATTTTGTTTTTTGCTCCTGTTTAGGCGGATTTGCCTGGTTGTCGGAGCCTGGTCACTAAATACCAAATGTAGCACACAGGGGATGTCTTTATATTTACTTTGCTATTGCGTGTCCTGAACGATTTGGAAGCAAAATATTCTCTTACTTTAATCACCAAATAACAAAAAATGAAAAAAATAACCATAGTTGCGTTATTATTTGTTGCGATATCCGCCTGTAAGAACGATAAAAAAGAGACCAGCTTCGATACAAAAACCTATGAGCAGGTAAAAGAAACACTTGCGGAAAAAGAAAAAAATAATCCCGCCAGGTTTTTAACAGTGAATAACCACGATCGTAAAAATATTATCGGTCAGACGGTTGTTATCGGAACCATTACCAATAAAGCTACTGTATGCTGGTATAAAGATGTGGAACTGCATTTATCATTTTACAGCAAAACCGCAGTAAAGCTGGATGAAGGAATGGAAACTGTTTACGAAAATATCGGCCCCGGAAAAACAGTGAAATTTAAAACAAAGTATTTTGCGCCCAAGGGAACGGATAGCGTGTCGGTGATAGTTACCAGGGCAAAAGGTGATATTTCGAATGCAAAATAACGCGCAACGCTAAAAGCTAAATTACATAAGGCTTAATACGTTACTTGGTAAAGATTATTCAAGGCATTCGATTTGCCTTAATAAGGAAGACACACTGAATTTTATTTTATTTTTATTTTTGAACTTTGTTCCGGATTTGTCGTCCATATCACCATATCCTTCAATGTATCCTTTTTCTTTTTTTATAAACGCGACCTCTCTTACGGATTCTATGCCTTCGGACTGGAAAGTATAATTTGCAAACAGTGTGTCTCCATTCAGTGTACCCGTTAATGCCCCCTTACTTTTATCTTTCTCATAGAAATTGTAAACAAGAGCACCTGTAACCTTGTTACCAAAAGTATTTAATTTCATAAAAATACTATCCTTTCCGGATGTATACAGGTAACAGCTGCTTGCGGGAAGAATATTGCTATCATTCGTTTCACCTTTTTTTTCAGAAGTAGTAGTATTGCATGATGCAGAAACAAACAAGCAGGCGATTGAAATTAAAAAATTACTATTCATTTTAGATCACTAGTGTTTTGATGTTATAAATATAAGTTCTTTGAAAGTCTTGTCAGTATTGGCTTTCAGCGGTTTTAGTGCCTAACACGATTTGAATAGTTTGAA
>JAYTOS010000196.1:0-13585 GCA_043747705.1 Bacteroidota bacterium | reverse complement strand
TCAGTAAGCCATGTATTAACAGACAAGCCGGGCTGAGCCGCGGCAATGGTTATCATGAAAAACTGTATAAAAACAATTTTCGGGATGAGGTACATTATTGAATGATTAGCGTAGTGATGGAATGTGGTAAACTTTCAGCAGCAGCTACCTGCCCTTTCATCCATACATAATATGGTAGTTTTTTATCAATGGTATTCATTACCACTACTACAATACTGCCATCCGGGTTGGCAAAAGCAGTTGTTTGCAACTGTGTCCGATTGGTAGATGCGGCTATCCGTTTAGCACCAGCCTTAATAAACTTTGAAAAATGTCCAATATAATAATAGGCGTTGGTATAGATGAGTTTTCCTGTTCTTGTATCGGCATGCACCGGTGCAAAACAAAAATTACCTACATGGTTAGGCCCACCTTTTTCATCCAGTAAAACATTCCAATCCGTCCAGGCTACGGTACCATTATTAAAATCATTGATCATTGAATAACCATATTTTTCGCCGAGCGACCAGTTATAAACACTATCAAGATTGAATTTTTCCTGGCAACCTTCCGTAAAAATCAGGTTCTTGCCGGGGTAAGCCTGTGCTACCAGTTTCAGGTTATCAAACTGCATCGGTCCACCTGTCCAGGTTTCATACCAATGAAAACCAATGCCCCAAACGTATTTTGCGGCCTGTGCATCATCAAGGATCACGCTGGCTCTTTGGTACATCAGATCCCGGTTATGGTCCCAGGCAATTAATTTCCTGTTACCAAGGCCCTGTTTCTGTAAAGTTGGCCCAAGATAATTTTTTATAAAATCACGCTCCTCTTCTGCGGTGTAAATACATGACTCCCAACGTTGTTTGGCCATGGGCTCATTCTGTACTGAAAGCCCCCAAACGGGCATCCCTTTGGCTTCGTACGTTTTTATAAATTTTACATAATAGTTAGCCCATGCCTGCCTGTATTCAGGTTTTAGTTTACCGCCCTGCGCCAGATTATTGTTATCCTTCATCCATGCAGGCGGGCTCCAGGGGCTTACAAACAAGCGAAGCTTACCACCTGCCGCAGCAATTGCCTGTTTGATAAAAGGTATCCTGTATTTCTCATCGTGTGCTACGCTAAAAGAATTCAGGGTCATATCATTTTCATTTACATAGGTATAGCTGTCGCTTGAAAAATCGCAGCTATGGATATTTGTCCTTGCCAGTGAATAACCGATGCCTTTAGCCGGGTCAAAATACGCAGCCAGCAATTCCTGCTGTTGCGCTTTAGGCAGTTTGGCAAAAGTTTCTGCCGAAGCATCTGTTAACGCTCCCCCGATACCCATAAAGGATTGAAAGCTGCTGGAGGGGTTCACAAATACACAGGGTTCATTTTCAAATGGCTGCGAATAGGGTTTAAATGTAAGTTTACCGTTTTCAGATAAACGCAAACCCGTTTTTTCCGCAGTAGTGTATACTGTAACGGTTTGGGGGTGCACGCCTTTCTTCTTTGTTTGTGCTGATGATGCGGCACAAATAATTACCAATGAAATAAGGAGCCAATTTTTTTTCATATTATATTCTTTTTGTACTTCCGTATGAACGGGGAAATATGATTAACTGAAGATGGTTAAAATCCAATAATTATATACCCACTAATATACTGCATGCTTATGAAGTAAGCGACTAAACAGATAATTTGTTTGCAGGCACTTCCCGGTATTGCTTTACTTTTACAAATAATCCTTGCTTTCGCAACGCTATGTCTTTATATATTACCTCCTTAAACTCCGGCAGTAACGGCAATTGCTATTATATAGGCAATGATAAGGAGGCTATCCTTGTAGATGTAGGGATTTCGTGCCGCGAAACAGAAAAACGCCTGAAACGGCTGGGATTAACGATGGAAAAAGTAAAAGCCATTTTTGTATCACACGAACATGGCGACCATATTACCGGCATTTCGGTATTGGCGAAGAAATACCAATTACCTGTGTACATCACTCCTGCTACGCATAGCAATGCAAGATTGCAACTCGATAAACAATTGATCCGTTCTTTCGAACCACATAAGGCGGTTAGTGTTGGCACACTTTCCATTGTTGCATTCCCTAAGGAACATGATGCCAGCGACCCACATAGTTTTGTTATTACGGGCAATTCTATAACCATAGGTGTTTTTACAGATATTGGAATCGTATGTGAACACGTAACCCATTATTTCAAACAATGCCATGCCATTTTTCTGGAAGCGAATTATGATGAAGAGATGCTGGAGAAAGGCACTTACCCTAATCACCTGAAAAAACGTATACGTGGTGGTGAAGGGCATTTATCCAACAGGCAGGCGTTAGAATTGTTTACCGTGCATAAACCTGCTTTTATGAGCCATCTGCTCCTGGCACACTTATCAAAAAACAATAATTCACCAGAACTTGTAGAATCACTATTCAGCCCCTATACAGGAACAACAAAAATTATTGTGGCATCACGCTACAAAGAAACAGCTGTTTATCATATCAGCAATAATGGTGTACCGACAGATATCTCCCCCAAAAAAAATATCAAACGCCGGCATCACGAAACACAGCTTTCTTTATTTTAACAGAACATGCTGAACGCCTAACGCCTAACGCTAAACGCTGAATGATTGAGTTAGGTATTCAGCGTTGAGCGTTTTAGTTAGTCGGAACTACCGGTCCTTTACGTATCGCTTTTACAGGTGCGGGCCATACACCGGGCTTACCTGTCCTGTCATTTGGCAATACGCTTTTGTCTCTTGGTAGTGTTGCCGGATCTTCTGATGCCATATAAACAAGTATCGCAGTTAGTATTGCATTATTTCGCAGGTCATCAAAAACCACTTTATCATACGTATCGCGGTTGGTATGCCATGTATAATTGAAATACGACCAATTTAGTGCACCCAAAGAAAACCCGGGTGCATCTGCAGCAACAAAGGATGCAAAATCTGATCCGCCACCGCCCGGTGAGCCTGGGAAACTTGTTTTAATCGAATCGCGCATGCTATTTGGTGCAGCAGCCAGCCAACGGCCTAAAAATTCACCCGCATGCTGGAACCCTTGCCCCCCAAGATTCACAATACGGCCTGTTCCATTATCCTGGTTAAACAATGCCTGCAGTTTGCTTACAATTTCCGGATGGTCTTCTACAAAAGCACGCGATCCGTTCAGTCCTTGCTCTTCACTTCCCCAATGGCCCACCAGAATGGTCCTTTTCGGATGGGGATATATGAGCTTTAATATCCGCATCGCTTCCATCATGGTCAATGAACCGGTTCCGTTATCTGTAGCTCCGGTTCCTCCATCCCATGAATCAAAATGCGCAGAAAGCATAACATACTCATCAGGCTTTTCTGTGCCTTTGATTTCTGCAATCGTATTGAATGTGGAAACAGTACCGTTATCTTTTGAATCGGTACGGATACTGATTTTTGGATTATCGCCCGACTCAACTAACCTGTACAACAAACTATAATCTTCTAACGCAATATCAACCGTGGGAATTTTATTAGTGTAAGCATTAAATATCTTATCTACTCCAAAGCCCTGCGACCAGTTACTTCCGATAATACCCAATGCACCGGCTCTTTCTAAAATAATGGGAAGCATCCGGTTAGAGAAGCCTGTTTTTTTAATGCGCTTGGCCCAGGCTTCCGTTTGTGCCGTTCGGTCTTTTTTCATTTTGTCGAACGATTCTTTGGTAGCGAACTCCTGCCAGTTATAATCAGGCCTCCCGGTGGGCTGGTTCATGGAGATCATAACAAATTTCCCCTTTACATTAGGCAGCCATTGCTGGAATGCTATGGAATCTGCTACATCCGGCAGGATGATCAGGTCGGCATTAAGTGTTTTTCCTTTGGTGGAAGGGCACCATGCAAGTTGTGTTCCTTCAAGAGATTTTGTACGCGGAGAAAGCATATCAATATGCGTAATGCCTCTTTCCCATCCTTTCCATTCACCCCATTTTTCATTACGGGCAGTTATACCCCAACCTGTATACTTGCCAACAGCCCAATCATTGGCCTGTTGCATTTGCGGGGTGCCTACCAGTCTTGGTCCGATCTTATCGAATAATTCATGCGCCAGTTTTTCCAACTGCGAATTACCGGTACCTTCTTTTACAATTTTTTCAATAATGGGATCAGATGTCTGTGCAACAGCCAGGTTCGCTGTTATTACCATCATCAGTAAAAACAGTTTTATTACACTTCCGGTATGAGTGAAGCGCAGAAAGTTTGGAGGAGTTGTTTTCATGTATCTTGATTTATTAGTGAAATCAAGATAATGATTTATTTCCCGGCAGCCACTACACCTTTAAAATATCCGATAGATTCGGCAATACCCACCATTGGATCGGTCATATCTTTTTCAAATTCGATACTACAAACACCCTGGTATTTGATCTTGCGCAGTGAGGTAACCAAGGCAGGAAAATCAATTACACCCCTCCCTATCTCGATAGCCTTACCTTCTTTTGCGGCAATACTTACATCTTTAATATGCAGGTCAAATAACCTGTCTTTAAAATCCCTGACTGCTTTTTCGGGAAGAGAGCCCGCACGCATGGCATGACCAATATCTATACACATACCTACCCTAGGGTCCCTGTTTTTAATCCTGTCATAAACGTCCTGGGGTGCCGGGTACAAAGCATCTTCGGGCCCATGGTTATGGATCGCTAATTTAATATCGTATTGTTTTACCAATTCTTCTGCATGATCAATCAGGTCGTAGGTGGGTACGCCAACAATCATGTTTACCCCTACTTTTTTTGCATATTGAAAAGCCTGATCTACCGCCTCTTTTGTCCGCATGTAAATAACACCAACCGTATACACATTTATGCCTGCCTCTCTGAATTTATCCATGGCAATTTTTATTTTTTCATCACTGCTGTTCAAGGGTAAATGAATTTCTTTCACCGAAAGATTACTCACCCCTATTTTTTTCATCATAGTGATTGAATGGTCAAGGTCAAACTTCGCAAATGTGTAACCTGCCACACCTACAGCCATAGGTGATGCAGCTGTGGCTGCATGTAAGCTATCGGGCTGCCATGATGCCGATCTGCCTAAAAAAGGAATCACGGCCGAACCGGCTAAACCCAGGGCAGATTTTTGAAGGAACTTTCTACGAGAGGACATATGCTGATTATTTAAAGATGGTAAAATGATGAATATTTATTGTGTGCTTTTATACTTTAGGCTCCCATCCTGATTCATACTTACGGCCCCATAATTCCATAGCCTGCTTATCGCCGGCTATATGGCCGTTTGTCTGATCAATATGTAATGTACGTTCCATACGCTGGGCGATATTTCCCAATTGAACCCATAGCGTACTTTTATAACCGATCTCCACATCGCAGTTCGGGCGTTTATTAAGGCGGATACTTTCTAAAAAGTTGGCAATGTGAACAGCATCCAGCCCTTCATTCGGACTGGCTGTATTCCGTCCATCTATCACTGCATTTGATTTGATTTCTTTTACGATAACACCTTTCTCATCAAAAATGGTGTACCCGTTATGGCCTGTTTCCATTGCACCTTTTTCTCCATAGAACATCACGCCCCTGTCTTTGCCCTGTACTTTGAAGGGCAGGCAACTACGGCCTTCCCAAACCAGGGTAGCTTCGGGGCAATTAAAGGTAATGACCTGTGTATCCGGCGTCTGCCAATCGTCTTTAAAATGATATCTCCCGCCGCTGGAACTAACTGAAAGAGGATAATCCACCCCCAATCCCCAACGGGCAACATCTACTTCATGGGTTCCGTTGTTTAATGCTTCACCGGTTCCCCAATGCCAGAACCAATGCCAGTTATAATGGATCAGGTTATCCTTGTAAGGCATCCGCGGAGCCGGACCCTGCCAAAGATCATAATCGAGTCCTGCAGGTACCGGAGCAGGTTTGCCAATGCCTATAGATTTACGCGAATTGGTGTACCAGCATTTGGCAAGGTGTACTTTACCGATGGCACCCGATTTTAATTCATTGATACCTTCGGTGAGCAGGTTCCATGACCTGCGCTGGGCACCCATTTGAACAACCCTGTCATATTTCCTGGCAGCAGCAATAGCGAGTTCACCTTCACGTGGATTGTGAGAGAGGGGTTTCTCAACATACACATGTTTTCCTGCAGCACAGCACATGATGGCAGCGGGTGCATGCCAGTGATCCGGCGTGGCTATGTATACTGCATCAAGATCTTTATCGAGCAATACTTTACGAAAATCATTCTCGCCCTTAGGCGCCTCTTTTCCGGCTTTCACAACCGCATTAATACCTTTTTGTCTTGCTTTTTCATCTACATCACAAACGTAGATGACTTCTGTATTCGGCTGTTTGGCAAAAATAGGTGCCATCGCTTCACCCCGGCCATTTGTGCCAATTACACCCATTCTGATGCGGTCACTGGCACCAATAATTTTACGGTAACTTTTCGGACTAAATCCCATACCCACTCCTCCGATAGCCATAACAGCAGAACCCTGAGCAATATTTTTCAAGAAAGACCTTCTAGATTTTCTCATGATTATTTTTTTTATATGACAAATACAATCCACTTCAGATGCAATCTATCTGAAAGTATTGACTGTGAATTTTGTCTTTTTTCTCCATCAATGGGCAGCAGCCGCTATATAAATTTACGAAAACGATGTAGTTAATGAATCCATTCCCACCCAAATACCAACTTAGTAGGATGACAGACTTTTTTTCGGGCAGGCATACAGAGTGGAAATAAAAATATGTCTGTTGGTACTTGAAGAAGATATATAATTTGCACGGTTACACTGATTAAATAACTTTAAGCAAAATATTACGAATAACAGGAACAGTATGGCAAATACTACAGCTCTAATACGTTGGGGCATTATCGGATGTGGAAATGTTACAGAAGTAAAAAGCGGGCCGGCTTTTAATAAAGTGCCCCAATCATCTTTGGTTGCTGTTATGCGCCGCGATGCAACTAAAGCAAAAGATTATGCGGAACGACATGGCATACCCGTTTGGTATGCTGATGCCATGCAGTTGATTAATGATCCTGATGTAGATGCGGTATATATAGCCACCCCACCCAAATACCATGAGGAGTATGCCATTGCATCCATGAACGCAGGCAAACCGGTGTATGTAGAAAAACCCATGGCAACCGATACCGCTTCCTGTTTGCGGATGATGGAAGTTTCCAATGCAACGGGTATAAAGCTAAGCGTGGCGCATTACAGGCGGGCCCTTCCCAAATTTTTACAGATAAAAGAATGGCTGAACGCAAAAACAATCGGAGAAATACGAACCATCCGGTTAAGTATGTTGCAGCCAGACCAATCTTCCCTCATTGCAAAGACAGAAACTAACTGGCGTGTAAATCCTGCTATATCAGGTGCCGGTTTATTTTATGACCTTGCCCCGCACCAATTGGATTTGATGATGTATTTTTTTGGTGCCCCTTTGGAAACTTATGGCATGGCCGCCAATCAAGCCGGATTATATGAAGCAGAAGATGTGGTTACGGGCATCATGCGTTTATCGGGTGATATTATTTTTAACGGGCAATGGTGTTATACGGTGGGTGAAGGGCTGTATGATGATATGTGCGAGATCACCGGTTCAAAAGGCAAAATTTCTTTTCCCATTTTTAGCCATGAGTTAACTATCCATAATGGTATTGAGGAAAAAACAACACTCTTTCAGCCACCGGCACATATCCAACAACCTATGATTGAAAAAGTAGTGCAATATTTTTTAGGCAATGGCAGCAACCCCTGCTCAGCAGCTGATGCAATTGATTCGATGCGTGTGATGGAAAAGTTTGTGTATGGTAATAAACCCATTCCCCAATAATTAAGAATCCAAAACATCTACTTATGAAACCTTTTGAAAGAAGGAAGTTTCTGCAATCATTGATTACCGCATCTGCATTAACAGGTATGGGAAATTTTTCTTTAGCAGAAGCAACACCCGTAAAGCCGGCAGGCCATAGTGATAGTAACCGTTTTAAAATAAGCCTGAATGCCTACTCGTTTAATGAGCCTTTAAAAAACGGAAAGGCAACACTGGATGACGTACTTGAATTTTGCGCAAAAGAAAATTTCGATGCAATAGATATGACGGGATATTATTTTCCCGGTTACCCTGAAATACCTACTGATGAGTACATCTATCACCTGAAAAGAAAAGCGCACCAACTGGGGGTGGAAATAAGTGGTACCGGTATCCGTAACGAATTTGCAGAACCGGATAAAACAAAACGGGCAGCAGAAATTATTTTCGTAAAGAAATGGATTGAGGTAGCCGCCAAACTTGGCGCACCGGTGATAAGGATATTTACCGGAAAATCTTTACCTGCAAATTATGCATGGGAAGAAGTGGCAGAATGGATAACAGCAGATATTAAATCATGCGTTGATTTTGGAAAACAACACGGTGTTATTGTTGCCGTACAAAATCATAATGATTTTATTAAAACAGCCGAGCAGGCGATCAACATTATTAAAAAAGTAAACAGCGATTGGTTTGGTTTGGTTTTAGATACTGGAAGTTTTGTAACGTTAGAGCCTTACAGTGAAATTAAAAAAACAGCAGAATTTGCGGTAAACTGGCAGGTAAAGGAAAGGCTCACGATCAACGGCAAAGCGGAAGCCATGGATCTCGAAAAACTTTTCCGCATCATCAATTCTTCCAACTACAGGGGGTATTTACCTATTGAAACATTGAGTGCCGGCGATCCATTTGTAATTGTTCCCCCGTTTCTCAAACAGGTGCGGGCAGCCCTTGATAAAGCGGTAAATAGCTAATACTCAGTACTTGCAGCAAAAAATGTAGTATGGACTTTACATATAAAACCTTTAGTTCTACCGGAAATTAACAGAACCTGCTATTCAATTACCCGCTAAGATGGTATTACTTTGTTCTATCACATTGATACTATGAAGTAGCCGTACGAAAAGATCAAATGTGAGTAATCCAATTATCCCCGTAAAAACTGTAAAGGTCAGTCCAGCTCAATCCAGGCGTAAACTGATCCTGATCCATGAAAACCAGGTAGCTAACCACTACAAGAGCTTTGTAGGGCAAGAATTAATCCCTACAAAGCTTTTTTATTTCCTGAATATTACATAAAATCTTTTAGCAGAAAAAATATACCAGGGATTGCCATTGTTATTTAGTACATGTGGGTACAAGGAGTTGCGAAAAAAACTGTATGCATTTATTGGAAAAAATCCTTCATCGTTTCATGGAGTTTCAGTTCTTCCAGGTTTTCAATGCTAAGGGGTTTGCTGATAAACTGTATGACTACAGGATATTTTTTAGCAAGGGCAAAATCTTCCGGGTCAATTGTAGAAGATAAGATAACGATCTTGGTATGGGATAATTTCTTTTCATATAAAGGCACATACTCGTGCAGGAATTCCCAGCCATTCATTACCGGCATATTGATATCTAATAATATTAATTCGGGAGCTTTGTTAAGCTCGTTGGGGTCGTCTTCAAACAGGTTACTAAAATATTCCAGCGCATCGCTTCCGTCCATAGCAGTTGCCACTTCTGCAGCAAATCCGGTTCGCTTCAACAGGAGCTGAGAAATTGTTAGCGAAATCGCATCATCATCAACACATAGTACTTTTTTGATCATCTGATTCAGTTTGGGGGTTTGATCAGGTGAATGAACGTAAAGTATTTGTTTATGTTGTGAATTATAGTCAGAATTTTCTCTTAATTCTTTTTTATAATACTAAATTTACTCTTTTTTATGAAAAGTTACTAATATTCATAATTACAATAATATAAAGTTATATCCTTTTTATACCTCCCGCTTACTATATTGTCGATTTGGGCCTTTAAATTACACGACAAATACAGTGTACCTATCGGTATAAATGCTAATTCCGCTTAGCTTTCTCCCAAAGAACGGTTTGTTTTATGAATAAAAACCGCAACATACCGTTTATCAGGGCATAATTCATCAAACAAAAATAATAGGGAGCAAACAGTATTTTAGCACCAGTTTGGCGTTTCCGCAATAAACCGCCCAGTATAGCAGCTCCATAAAACATCAGCTGGGTATACAGTATCCAAACCAATTTTGTTTCAGTTTTATTTTCGGATAGTGGGCATACATTTAACAGGAAGAAGGTGATTAACAGGTAAGGGGTTACCACCCAGCGTAATATCCGGTGACTTATATACTCAAAAGTCAATAATGGATATGGGAATGGCACGAGTAACCGTGTTAAACGCAACAGGGATTGGACCGCGCCTGCAGCGATCCGGATTTTACGTTTAAGTTCTTCAGCAATACTGGCCGAAGCCTTTTCAACAGCATAGGCACCCGGCTCATATTATATCCGGTATCCTTTCAGCGAAATGAGCATGGAAATCATAAAATCGTCTAAAACAGCATCCGGCTGCACCGCTTCATATAAGATTGTCCGGATGCTGAACAATTCCCCTGCCGCACCCATTACAGAATATAATTCAGACTCCCATTTTTTTAATATCGATTCATATTGCCAGTAAAACCCTTCACCCGAAGTAGCATCGCTTACTTTACCGGAGTCAACTCTTTTCTCGCCCGCAACAGCACCGGTTTTTTCATCGCGGTAATGCCGGCATATATACAACAGGGCCTCGTGATTTAGCATTGTATTTGCATCTGTAAAAACCACGATTTCTGTTTTCACTTCTTTCATCGCATGCTGAATAGCAGCGATTTTTCCACCGCGCTCAGCAGTATGCAACAATTGTATTTCCGGGTATCGGGAAACGATTTCAGGTGTGCCATCTGTAGAGCCATCTGTTACAAAAATGAAATGGAGCTTATCATGAGGGTATTCTAAAGCAAGGCTGTTTTTTATTTTGTCTTCGATAATTGCAGCTTCATCATAAGCTGCAACAATTAAAGTAAGTGATGGCGTAAAAATTTCTACCTCCCTGCTTTTCCCCGGCCTGGTTAATCGTAGCAGTTTCACTAAAAAAAATAATACCAGCCCATAACCAATATAGGTATAGAAAATAACAATGAGGCATATCCAAAAAAAAGTTACCACTATATTTTTTTACCTGATGAATTGCAGCGCATAACTAAATGTACAACCCTTACCCAATTCATGGCAAAAAGAAAAAATTGATGGCGGGCTGGCCGGTAAAATTAACCAGCTGGCCTTTATCATACAGCTTCACACGATAACCCAGTTGTTGCATGAACCCGATACAGTGTGAACGCCTGTCATCATTCCATAGTTCGCAATACACAAGGGGACGGTGTTTAGCAAGCAATTCCTTTCCTCCCATTAACACATAGTATTCAAAATTCTCTGCATCTATTTTAATCGCAGTGATCCTGGTCAGTAACTGCAAGGCAGGTATATCATCCAACCTTTGCATGGGCACGAAAAATATTTCACTGGGTTCTTTTCCATCATCCGTTTCCAGTATATGGCTAAGTCCCTGCATTTTGCTGCCTTGCACTGTTGGCATGATCATTTTTACTTCTTTATTCTCATTACCCAATGCTATGGGAAACAGTACTACATTATTAAGTTGGTAATAACGAATAGTCCTTTTAATAGCAGCGATATTTTGGGGTATGGGTTCAAAAGCATACACATTTGCTGTATTGTATTTTCTGGCTATTGTAGCAGTCATCACGCCAATATTCGCCCCAATATCGAGTATGACCCCTTCGCCGGGAAGCATATTAATAAAATATTGAAACGCTTTCTCATAACCACCCATTTGTATACGGGTGATATTGATGAGTGAGAAGATAAATAAATAATTATCAAACCCGATCAGTTTTTGGCAACCCATCCGTATCAAATCTTTCAGCATACCCATATTATTTTTGAGCCAGGCTTTTGAATAACGAATATCGAACAATGAATACTGAATTTCGAAGTATTTTTTACGTTTCACTGCTCCTTGCTTTTCGAGGCTGTTAAACCTGCTTATTTTCACATAGCGTTGAGAAAAAATAAACAGAACGGCTTGTTTTCCCTGAATCATTGTAAATTCAGCTATTGCGGTTAAAAATCGGCTACTATGAAAGCAGTACTATGTATTAATTATGGTTTGCCTGATACACTGGTATTAGAGGACACGCCTACCCCTTCTATTACCGATGGTGAAGTGTTAATAGCCGTAAAAGCCTGTGGTGTAAATTTTCCTGATGCACTCATCATTCAAAATAAATACCAGTTCAAGCCTCCACTTCCTTTTGCGCCCGGTGGCGAAGTGTCGGGTATCGTTATTGCTACCGGGGCCGGTGTAACGCATATAAAAACAGGCGACCGTGTTCTTGCCCTTTGCGGTTGGGGTGGATTTGCTGAAGAAGTTGCAGTAGATGTAAAAAGGGTATTTCCCATCCCACCGGATATGGATTTTATAACGGCGGCTTCCACTTTATATAATTACGGTACTTCTTATCATGCTTTAAAAGACAGGGGCGGATTAAAAGCCGGTGAAACATTATTGGTTATGGGCGCGGCAGGTGGCGTAGGTATTGCAGCCATTGAACTGGGCAAACTAATGGGTGCAACAGTAATCGCGGCTGCCTCATCTGAAGAAAAATTAATGCTGTGCAAAGAAAAAGGCGCAGAACACCTTATCAATTACAGCACTGAAGACCTGCGTTTTCGGATAAAAGAAATTACGGGTGATAAAGGTGTAGATGTTATCTACGATCCGGTAGGTGGAAAATTAGCCGAGCAGGCTTTACGTTCTATCGCCTGGAAGGGCCGCTATTTAATTGTGGGTTTTGCCTCCGGTGAAATTCCACAACTCCCCTTTAACCTGGCTTTGCTAAAAGGTTGTTCCGTTATGGGTGTTTTCTGGGGGAGCTTTGCAGAAAAAGAACCCAAATTGAGTTTGCAGAACCTTGGCGAATTATTACAATGGTTACGGGCAGGAAAGATCAAACAACCTATTCATAAAATATACAGGCTGGACGAAGCAGCGCAGGCTGTAGACGATATTATGAACCGAAAAGTTATTGGAAAAGCCATTGTAAAAGTAGGCGACTGGAACGAAGATGCCAGTTTAGTAACGATACCAGATGAAAAAAATATTAACACCGAAACTAAACAAACAGCCAGTTCAAAACCTTTACTCATTAATGGCCTTGCAGATATCAAGAACCATGTAGGTAAATCTGTCGGCCCCAGCCAATGGTTAACGGTTACCCAGGAGATGATCAATAATTTTGCTTCGGCCACCTTAGATTTTCAATGGGTGCATGTAGATGTTGAAAAAGTAAAAGCCATTTTACCCGGTGGTAAAACCATTGCCCACGGTTATCTGAGCATGTCGCTGGTTTCTCAATTTTTTTATCAGCTGATTACCATTGAGAATGTAAATTCCTTTTATAATTATGGCATCAACAAAGCACGTTTTATTACGCCCGTAACAGTTGGCAGCAGGATAAGGCTTCATGCAAATTTTACAGGTGCAGAAAAACAGCCTAATGGTTCAGTGAAAATATTTCTGACCTGCATTATCGAACTGGAAAACGCTGACAAGCCTGCTTATGTAGCCGATCTGATCAGCCTGGTTGTATAAAATATTAATGTGATGATGAAAAGAAACAGGTTACAAAA
>JAYTOS010000195.1:0-9801 GCA_043747705.1 Bacteroidota bacterium | reverse complement strand
CTTGACGGGATTGAATTTCTGCAAAAAGTGATGGAATCAAATTCTGAAGTACCGGTAATTATGATTAGCGGGCATGGTAATATTGAAACGGCTGTTGATGCAGTAAAGAAAGGCGCATTCGATTACATATCAAAACCACCGGACCTCAACCGGCTCCTCATCACCATTCGCAATGCCCTGGATAAAACAGTTTTGGTAAAAGAAACCAAAGTGTTGAAAAGAAAGGTATCGAAAGTGCAGGAGATCATTGGTGAAAGCGAGAGCATACAAAAAATAAAAGAAACCATAGAAAAAGTGGCACCCACCGATGCACGTGTATTGATAACAGGTGAGAACGGTTCGGGTAAAGAACTGGTGGCGAGATGGCTGCATGAAAAAAGTAACCGCGCAAATGCCCCGATTGTTGAAGTGAACTGCGCAGCCATTCCCGGTGAACTCATTGAAAGCGAATTATTTGGTCATGAAAAAGGTTCGTTTACTTCCGCTATCAAACAACGCATTGGCAAATTTGAACAGGCTAATGGCGGCACGCTTTTCTTAGATGAGATAGGTGATATGAGTTTAAGTGCCCAGGCCAAAGTATTGCGTGCCCTGCAGGAAGGAAAAATTACACGTGTAGGTGGCGAGAAAGAAATTTCGGTTGATGTGCGTGTGATTGCCGCTACCAATAAAGACCTTTTGAAAGAAGTATCTGAAAGAAATTTTCGTTTAGATCTTTATCATCGGTTGAGTGTTATATTGATACATGTACCCTCTTTAAACCATCGGAGAGATGATATTCCGTTGTTGGTAGATAAGTTCCTGGCCGATATAGCGGAGGAATACGGGCAGACAAAAAAATCTATCCACCTAAAAGCCATGGAAGCTTTACAAAAGCACGACTGGACCGGTAATATCCGTGAACTCCGGAACGTGGTAGAGCGGTTAATTATACTTTCTGGTAAAGAGATTGTAGTAGCTGATATTGATGCGTATGTGTCGTTAAAGTAGTTAAAAGGGTTAAAAAGGTTAAAAGGGGTAAAGTAGTCTATGCAGGCCAGTTCATTTTTACTTCTTTAACCTTTTTAACCCTTTTAACTACTTTAACCAGCCCCTGCCTCATATTTAAGAAAACTTTTGCCTGCAATTCTTTACAATGTGGGTGAAAAGGATATTTTTGTTGATACTTAACTGTTAACTATGGGATTAATTCTATTTATTATCGGTGTTATTGGTTGGCATGTGGGCATGTATGGCATGTTTAAAAAGGCGGGTATCGAACCATGGAAAGCCCTGGTACCTTTTTATAATACATGGTTGATCGTTGAAAAATGCAATATCCGTAAATATTGGTTCTGGCTTCAACTGATACCTATTGCAGGACAGTTCATCACCATCTGGATCACGATTATTTTTGTGATGCATTTTAAAAAAGTCAGCGTACTTGATCACACCGCTACGGTATTTCTTCCCTTTCTTTATTTTCCGTATCTCGGATTTTCTGCTAAAGAAAAATGGCATGGCGGGGATATTCTAAAACATTACCACAAACCCGCTTCACGTGAATGGATAGATGCCGGTGTTTTTGCCATTGTGGCCGCGACCATTATCCGCACATTTGTTTTTGAAGCGTATGTGATTCCAACAGGTAGTATGGAAAAAACTTTACTTATCAATGATTTTCTGTTCGTAAATAAAATGAGTTATGGAGCACGTATCCCCCAAACGCCAATCTCATTTCCGTTTGTACATAACACCATGCCCTTTTCTATAACAACACCTTCCTATATTAAAGCCGTACAGCTACCCTATAAGCGCCTGCCCGCTTTTACAGACGTAAAAAGGAATGATGTGGTGGTATTTAATTTTCCTGCAGGTGATACGATTATTAACCTTCCCGATTATGGGAGTAAGAGACCTTACTATGATGTGCTTCGTGAACAGTTTAAAGGTGACAGGGGGGCACTCAATGCCCAATTCCCTGTAATTGTTCATCCGATGGATAAAACAGATAATTATATTAAACGCTGTACAGGCATAAGCGGAGATATTGTACAGGTAAAAAACGGTTCTTTATTTATCAATAACCAACCGGCATTTGTTCCCTCCGGTTCACAAACAGAATACCTTATTGAAACCAACGGTACCCCTTTTACAGAAGATTTTTTGAAAGAAGGATTGGGGATTGAGATGGATAATCCGGGCGATCAATTAAGGGTTGATAATACCAAACCCGGAACGATCGTATTGAATATGACCGCCGAAGAAGCAGCGAAAGTAAAGAAGCAGCCGAATGTAAAAACAATGGTGCCCTACTCTGAAAATTTTGTAGGACAAACTTTCCCGAATGATGAAATCAATTACCCATGGACTGTTGATAATTATGGTCCACTCACTATTCCCAAGAAAGGGGATGTGTTGCAGGTGAATGCACAAACCATTGCTTTATACAGAAGGCTCATCATTACTTATGAGCAAAACACAATGGAAGAAGTGAATGGTAAGTTCATCATTAATGGGAAAGAAGCCACTACCTATACAACCAAATATAATTATTACTGGATGATGGGCGATAACCGCCACCGTAGTCAGGACAGCCGCTACTGGGGGTTTGTACCTGAAACACATGTAGTAGGAAAAGCTTCTCTGATATGGTTCAGCTGGGATAAAGGCCCACGCTGGAAGCGCTTGTTCAATAGCATCAAATAATGTATCTTTATTAACCGGAAGGGGTCCTCTGAGCACGATGCTTTGGGGACTTTTTCGTCTAAATACGTTAGCCTTATGGAGCATCAAAAAATAAATTTTGAAATTGAAGTGTACGAATCAATTGATCAGCTTACTAAAGAAGATGCCTGGTTATTGAATGAAGCAAAGAATATTACTAAAATAGCATATGCCCCTTATTCTCATTTCCAGGTGGGGGCCATGGCCCGACTAACAAACGGGAAGACCGTTGCGGGAAGCAACCAGGAAAATGCCAGCTACCCGGTAGGTTTGTGTGCAGAAAGAGTTTTGTTATCTGCTTCTTCTTCCTTGTATCCCGGTGTACCAGTTGAAAGTATTGCGATCAGTTACCATAACGATAACGGCAAGAGCGACCGGCCTATAACACCCTGCGGTATTTGCCGCCAAACCCTGGTTGAGTACGAAACACGTTTACAGCACCCTATCCGTTTGATATTGGGAGGCATGGAAGGTAAAATATTCATCATACCAAAGGCTGGTATGTTATTGCCACTTAGTTTTTCGGGGGATGATATGAAGTAATTGCGAAAAGAAAATTACGAATTGAGCATTACAAATTACGGATGAGATTGGTGTTACAGCTTCTTACATCGATTTTTAATTACCTGATTAGTACAGTCGTTCCTCTTAAAAAAACAGGTTGTCCTGAATCGGTATTGGTATAATTAAGTGTCCACACATAGGTTCCACTGCCTTGCGGGATACCTTTTACACGGCCATCCCATTTTTTTGTCCAGTCTTTTGTTTCAAAAATAATTTGTCCATAACGGTTAAATACCCTGAAAATAAGATTGCCTGCTTTATAGGCATTCAATGGATAGAGGTAATCATTTAATCCATCCCCATTGGGCGTAAAAGCCGAGGGTACAGCGATATAGCAGGTTATCAATACCGTAATAATTTTGTAGGCGGTATCCGCACAATTAAAATTGTTTTGAACGGCCAGCCTCGCAGTATATTTACTGAAACGGTTGGTAATTGGATACGACTGCGGGAGAGGGGTTTGACTATTGCTGGTAACGCCGTTGCCAAAATCCCATTTCCATTGTGTGGTATTACTGCTGCTCAGATCAGTAAAAACTAAATTATCTGTTGGACATAAAGTATCGGATGCCGCAAAAGCGGCTTTGACTGTTTGGTCTGGTATAACAATATTCATAACAGCAGAATCTGTACACTTCCCATTGGCCACAAAAAGTTTTATTGCATGGTTGCCAAATGCTTTGGTAATGAGTACGGGGTTTTGACTACTGCTGATGGCAGTACTATCCATACTCCACCGCCAATGAGTGGTGCCACCATTGCCGCTATGGGTTAATAGAAGTGTATCGGATTTACATCCTGCTTTAATGTTATTTTGAAAATCAGCTGTAATAATATTTTTGGTAGTAAAGGAAACGGTAGAACCGGCGGGGGTAATAAAACCGCATTCATCTATCAATGTATTACCATCACTGCCATTCCGTAAACTGATGGTAAATGTTCCGTTTACTTTGATAGGGGCGGTAAGTATCAGGTTTATAACACTGCTTAGGCCGTTTGTACAAACCCCTTTTGCACTTTTTATTGTAATGGCTGCCGGACCTGTGATTACAAAATCGCTTCCATCTGCGGCGATGGAGTTGCAGCTGATAGGTTTGGAAAATACCAGCTGTAATGAATCGGTTATGCATACTACGGGACTAATACTGTCTAAAGGTGCAGGTAATGCAGATAAAAATTTAAAAGAAACATTTTCACCTACTGCTAAATTATTGGCGCAATTATCAATTACTGTATTTCCATCGCTGCCTGCTTTCGCCGTTACGGTATAGGTTCCTTGTACAAGTCCTGTGTTCAGTTTCAGGATAATCGTATCTGCATCAAAACCAGTACTACAGGCATTTGCAGAGGCCGATATAATTGAAATAGGGGATGGGCCTGTTATAGAAAAATCGCTTCCGTCACTGGCAACCGTGGCACATCCTATCCTTTTATTTAAGGTAACAATTACGTTTGTACCATTACAATCACCACGTGCATTCTGGATCTTGGGTACCAGCGGGTTCACGATGCTTGCCGTACCGCCTTGAGCATCCACCGGGAATGAGAGATCATACCCGCTTTGGGTATGGGTAGCATCATCAAAATGACTGATTAAAAGTAAATAATCATGCCCCAGAATAATTGTAGGCATAATGCTGAATGTAGGAATATTTTGAGCGGGGTTTGAAGCACATTCAAAAGGATTTTTACCGGCAGGCGAAGCACCGGTTGCACCGGATGAACCAGACCAATTGGCGGAGACAATTAATGTGGCATCGGTATAGACATCTGTGGGGTTACGGCCGGTAATATCGAATAATTGCCAGTCATAATCATCTCCCAGATTTTTTGGGGTAATCACAAATCCAAGTGTGCCGGTTGCATAACAGGTAAACTTGTACCAGTAGGGATTGATATCCGAATACTGGTTACCATCATTACCGCATGGTGTAGGCAACTTAGTGCCACCGCAGGCAGGTACGGATGTTTGGGCAAAGAAATTTGTTCCACATACCGGAAAAGCTGAGCCGGGGTTTTGCCCCAGATTGGTACATTTCTGCGACCATCCGGTAATCACCAATACGTTCAACAGAATGAAAAAAGATATGATTTTACCAACTGCTGCCATTACTGTAAAAGTATTTGATTCAATGGTTGGTTAAAGGGGGATTTTTCAAGAAAATGTTAATTTGAATAGTCGTCATTTTGAACGAAGTGAGAAATCTGTAGCTTGATTTGCAGATTCCGCAGTCGTACCTCCTTTGAAAAGATGGATATTCTTCAAAACAGCGTCTGCACTCCGTGGGCAATTTTAAACTCATGCCCCAATAACCATTTCTTCCGCCATTTGCCACCTGAATAGCCTACAAGGGAACTATCGCTGCCAATTACCCGGTGGCAGGGTACCATAATGGCTATATTGTTTTTACCATTGGTGCTGGCAGCTGCACGTATCACTTTGGGGTCGCCAAGGCGCTTGGCAAGGTCCATATAGCTGATGGTTTTGCCATAAGCAATTTCCATCAGTTCACTCCAAACCCTTACCTGGAAATCGGTACCTGTCTGGTGCACCGGGATATCAAATGTTCTGCGCTTACCATGAAAATATTCAATCAGCTGCTCGGTACATTGATGCATGATTTCGGTTATCCCTGGCTCGCCATAAGCCAGTTGGTCAGTATTGTCTACAAAAGTCAGTTCGCCAATATACTGCTCAGTACCGCCGATTTTGAGCATCCCTATGGGGCTTTCGTAATATGTATAATGCAGTTCACTCATTAGCCGATGCGTTGTCCGTTAGCCACCGGTTTTCCGGGTTGCAATAAAATTACCTGATTATTCTCATCATACACGCCCAGAACCAAACATTCACTGAAATAATTGGCGATCTGTTTGGGTGGAAAATTAACCACGGCCACCACCTGGCAACCTTTGAGCGATTCACTTGTATAATGGTGTGTAACCTGGGCAGAGGAATGTTTGATACCCAAAGGGCCAAAATCAATGGTTAATTGGTAAGAGGGTTTTTTGGCTTTCGGGAAATCGTTAACTTCAAGTATGGTTCCGCTGCGGATATCTATTTTTTCAAAATCGTCCCAGTTAATCATGGTTGTAATAATTTTGTCAAATCTAAAAATTAAATAGTTATGAAACGTACAGCAACAGCCGTTTGGAATGGTTCGGGTAAAGAAGGTAATGGAAACCTTACTACACAAAGTACCGTATTGAACAAAACACAGTACTCTTTCAATTCACGTTTTGCAGACGGAATAGGTACTAACCCCGAAGAGTTAATGGCCGCTGCCCATGCAGGATGTTTTACCATGAAACTCAGCTTTGTTTTAGGTGCGGCTGGCTTTACGCCTGAAAACATCGAAACAAGCTGTGTGATTACACTGGGAGATGGGGTGATCACCAATTCCGATCTCGTTGTAAAAGCCAAAGTACCCGGTATCACACCTGAAAAATTCCAGGAATGTGCTGCAGATGCCAAAGCCAACTGCCCGGTAAGTAAAGCCTATAATATGGCGATTGGGATGGAAGCGAGTTTAGTTTAATTTTTTGCGTGTATATCGCTCAAGTCAAAAATGAAAAGTCAAAATGAAAATGATTTTCGATTTTGACTTTTCACTTTAACTTTATCAAATGATTATCCGCAAAGCTGATATGGGAGACATTAAGGAAGTGGCGGTTCTGTTTGATCAGTACAGGATGTTTTATAAACAGGATACTGACATCGGTGGTGCACAAAAATTCCTCACCGAACGTATGCAACAAAACGAGTCGGTTATTTTTGTTGCGATCTTAGATCATATCATGGTTGGATTTACACAACTCTATCCTATTTTTTCGTCGGTAAGTATGCAGCGTGCCTGGTTACTGAATGATCTGTTTGTGGCGCCGGAAGCCCGTGGTTCGGGGGCAGCCGATAAACTGCTGAAAGCCGCGCAGCAAATGGGTGCCGACACATCCAGCCGCTGGATGGTATTACAAACGGCCACCACCAACCACCGCGCCCAAAAAGTATACGAAAGGAATGGATGGAAAAAAGATCATGAATACTTTTCGTATTATTACAGGATAGGAGAGTAAGTGGTGAATGGTGAGTTGTGAATGGTGAGTGGCTTGTAAAAGGATTTATTCGTATTGACTACTCACTATTCACAACTCACCATCCTACTGATCCAGCAAATCTGCCAGCTGCATCAATTCTTTCTGCTTGTAATTTTTTAAAGGGGAGTCGAAGCATTTGGATACTTCTTCCAGTAATACCTGTATAATTCGCTTATGCGATTGTGGTTTGAAATAAGAGGGTGTGGGTGGTACGGAAATCCTTTTGAAATAATTCTCTACATCTTTATGCGAAAAAGCCTGCCCTGTAGTGGCATCCACATAAAAATGAATTTTATCCTGCGGGTGACCAATATGTGTAGCCGCATCATAATCGGAATGATAAAAAGCAATGATACACTGTTTAGGTATGTTGATGATTTTGGCGTTGATGTCTAACAGGTCGCACATCACCTGGTAAATGATTCCGTTGGTTAAAGCATTTCCTTTTTTACATTCCAATACTTTGTGAATGAAGAAATCGTCGGGATGTTCGTAATTTACTTCAACCCCTTTCAGGTTATAGTAATTATAGACAATACTTGATAAAACATTTGCCTGTTCCAATGGCGTTAAAAAACTATTCAGCTCCAGCCATACATTGCGGCGTATTTTTTCAATGTCCTGCAAAACAGGGGTTGTATGTAAATCTGGATATTGGTATTTTGAAACAAGCAGGGCACCAAACAAAAGATCATGGTAAGCACTATCGCGCCATTCAGCCAAATCAGCTGCGAGGTCTGTGAAATGCAGGTGATGGATAATCATTTCAATGCGCTCCTGCACATCTTCGCTCAGGGTAGTTTCCCATAAGTGCTCAAGGTTTGGGATGATATTCTTACCGTAGGCCACTATCTTTTCAGAAACGGTAGAATACACCTCCTCATCCGGGTCATCTATAAGTGTAAACAACGCATTGATTTCTTTGGTTTCCTGCATAGATGCTGATCGAAAAAGGAGGGGTTAGACAGGCACATTCCTGCGTATCCATCCTGTTTTCATAGTAAACTAAATTAAATTTTGGTTATCAATAACGCTTAAGTTATCCCACCCATGTGGAAATATGAAGCAATTATTGCATAATAATTACCTTATATGCACGTTGAAACTGATTTGTATGGGTATAAAAACAGGAAAATTAACAACCAACCAAGGGTATTAATAGGTACTTTTGCGCTGCATTTATAAAGCTTACATATGTCACAATTTGCCATTCCTAAATTCCCCGCTGTTACACAATCACTCCACGCAGACCTGAAAAGAAGGGTGCAGGAGTATTTCGATCAACGGGGTATTGATTCAACCGGTAACCCTAAATTATTTACAAAAGCCATTATCATGATAATCGCTTTGGTGGCAGTATATGTTCATTTACTTGTCTGGACGCCTGTTTGGTACCTGGCATTGGGCGAATGTATTATCCTGGGTGGTATTGTTGCAGCCATTGGTTTTAATGTTATGCACGATGGCAGCCATGGCAGCTTCAGTAACAGTAAAATAATGAACCGGGTGGCGGCTTCTTCTATCAGTTTATTAGGCGCGAACCATTTTATGTGGAATATGAAGCATAATATGATCCACCATAGTTTTACCAATATTGACGGTGTGGATGATGATATTGAAATAGGCGTTCTCATGCGGATGGCACCCACCCAAAAAAGGTATAAGATGCACAAGTTCCAGCATTTCTATTTCTGGTTCCTTTACATGCTGCTCTATGTATTCTGGATTTTCTTTACGGATTATAAAAAATATTTCTCTCAAAAAATAGGTAACGTTCCTTTGAAAAAAATGAGTTTTACCGATCATTTTGAATTCTGGAGCGTTAAAGTGTACCATGCAGCAGTATTTATTGTAATACCCATACTATGTGTAGGCTGGTTAAGCTGGATGGTAGGGTTTTTAGTGATGAGTATGGTAGCCGGTTTTGTTTTGAGTATTGTTTTTCAGCTGGCGCATACAGTAGAACACACCGAATTTCCGGTGGCCGATATTGAAACCAATAAAATGGCAGATGAGTTTGCTGTTCACCAGATAAAAACCACCGCTAATTTTGCTACCCGTAACAAATTAGTTAGCTGGCTGGTAGGCGGATTGAATTTTCAGATAGAACACCATCTCTTCCCTAAAATATCACACGTACATTATCCTGCCATCAGCGAGATTGTTAGAGGCGTTTGCAGGGAGTACCAATTGCAATATATCGAATACCCTACGATGCGAAAGGCTGTTGTGGCACATGTGCGGTTTTTGCGGCAGATGGGGAAGTACGATTAAACGTAAATAAAAAGTCAAAAATGAAAATCCATTTTTGACTTTTTATTTATAAGGATGCAGTCTTTCTTGCATTGCTGTTGACCACCTGTTCATAGCTTTTAAAAAGATAAAAATCTTTTTAAACACAATATTTTCAAAATCGTGCAAAGACAAGTATTAATG